>DASXXO010000258.1:0-4606 GCA_036503045.1 Caldimonas sp.
GGTGCGATTGGCCGACGGCACGATCGTCCTGGGCGTGATCGGCGAGCCGGCGCTCGTCGAAGGACAGCGCGAAATCACGGAGCACGGCGGCTGGCGCGCCTATGTCGCGGCCCGGGAATTGCATCGTGGTGACGCCAGTGCCGCGTCCACCTGAGGCGCGTCGCGTTCGATCGAACCTGAGGATTCCGCCGCAGTGACTGCGGAAGATGCCCCGGGCGCGCACACAAGAATCCGCGCGGCCGGTCTTTCGACAACAAGGAGGAAGCAATGAATCAAGCCACGACCGGGGGACCGGTCCGCATCTGGGTCCCGGGCGACTGGAACGGCTTTTTCGGGCTGTTCACGAACGTCCTGCTGAACGTGATCGTCCTGACCGGGTTATGCCTCGGCGTGGTGCAGCTGCCGGCCGACACGGTCTTCGGCCGCATCCTGCCGGCGCTCGGCGTCGCCCTGCCGCTCGGCAATCTCTTCTACGCCTACCTCGGCTGGAAGCTCGCGAAGAAGGAAGGTCGCAACGACGTGACGGCGATGCCGTACGGCCCGAGCGTGCCGCACATGTTCATCGTCGTCTTCCTGATCATGTTGCCGACCTACCTGACGACGAAGAACCCGCTGGCGGCCTGGGCCGCCGGCCTGGCCTGGTGCTTCATCATCGGCGTCATCGTGCTGATCGGCGCCTTCGTCGGGCCGCAGATCCGCGCCCTGACCCCGCGCGCGGCGATGCTCGGCACGCTGGCCGGCATCTCGATCGCCTTCATCTCGATGCGCCCGGCGTTCCAGATCTGGGAGACGCCGTGGATCGGCCTGGCGTGCTTCGCCATCGTCCTGATCGCCTGGACCGCCAATGTCCGCCTGCCCGGCGGGCTTCCCGGCGGCCTGTTGGCCGTGATCGTCGGCTCGGCGATCGGCTGGATCGCCTCGTTCGCCGGCTGGAGCGACTACATGCAGCCCGCCGCGGTAGGCAAGTCGCTGGAGCATTTCGGCCTGCACCTGCCGATGTTCTCGAACGATGTCTGGACCGGGCTGGCGAAGGTGGCGCCACTGCTCGCGACCGCGATCCCGCTCGGCATCTACAACTTCACCGAGGCGATGAACAACGTCGAAAGCGCCTCCGCGGCGGGCGACAACTACAACCTGCGTCAGATCCTCCTGGCCGACGGCCTGGGTGCGGTCCTCGGCTCGATGCTCGGCAGCCCGTTCCCCCCTGCCGTGTACATCGGCCACCCGGGTTGGAAGGCGGTCGGCGGTCGGATCGGCTACTCGCTCGCGACAGGCGTCGCGATCGCGCTCGTCTGCTTCCTCGGCCTGACCGCGCTGCTGCTCGCGCTGATCCCGCTCGCCGCGATCCTGCCGATCCTGCTCTACATCGGCCTGGTGATTGGCGCGCAGGCATTCCAGGCCTCGCCGGCGCGGCATGCGCCCGCGATCGTGCTGGCGCTGATCCCGAACATTGCCGAGTGGGCGAAGACGCAGATCGACGGTGCGCTCGGTGCCGCCGGCACCTCCGCGGCCGCGGTCGGATTGGCCAAGCTCTCGGGCTTCGGCGTCCTGTACAAGGGCCTGGAGTCGGTCGGTGGCGGCTCGGTGCTCGCCGGCATGGTGCTCGGCGCGATCGCGGTCTACGTCATCGACAACAAGATGCGCCACGCGGCGGCATGGTCGTTCGCCGGCGCGGTGCTCGCCTACATCGGGCTGATCCATGGTTCCCAGCTCGGCTGGGGCGTGTCGCCGCTGATCACGCTCGGCTACGTCATGTTCGCGGTGACCTGCATCGTCCTGATGCGGACGCAATCCGCCGGGCAGGCGGCCGTGATCCGGTCCGAAGCGGCGCCGCAGGGCGCAACACCGGCCAGCGACTAGATGCGCAGGGCTGCCAGGGCGCGCGCGGAATCGGACACCCAGCCGAACAGCGCGCCCTGCGCCTTGGTCATCTCGAGCGCCACGCGCTGGAACTCGGGGAAATACGAGCCGACGCAATCGGCGAGGACGACGCATTCGTAGCCGCGATCGTTGGCTTCGCGAACCGTCGTCATGACGCACACCTCGGTGGTCACGCCGCAGACGATCAGCGAGCGGATGCCCCGGTTGTGGAGAATGAGATCGAGGTCGGTGGCGCAGAACGCGCCCTTGCCGGGCTTGTCGACGACCACCTCGCCGGCGCGCGGAGCGAGCTGCGGCACGATCGCGTGGCCGGGCTCGCCGCGCACGAGGAGGCGCCCCATCGGGCCCGGTTCGCCGATGCGCGTGGCGCCGCGCCCGCGCGCGATCTTGGTCGGCGGGCAGTCGGCGAGATCGGGGCTGTGGCCCTCGCGGGTGTGGATCACCATCATGTTCGCCTCGCGCGCCGCGTCGAGCATGCGCCGGCACGGCGCGATCACCGCCTGCAGCGGAGTGACGTCGTTGCCGAGGGCTGCGCCGAAGCCGCCGGGCTCGACGAAGTCGCGCTGCATGTCGATGACGACGAGCGCAGTCGACTTCGGATCGAAGGAGTATTCGTAGGGCTCGGCCTGCATCGAACGCTGCGTCATGTTGCCTCCTTGGACTGCGCTGTCATGGTACCGCCGAGGCAGCGCGCAGACGCCGATCGAATCGTCCGCGACTGAAGGCACGAGCCCTACGCCGCTCCCCGCGCCAGCTGCGCCGCATAGAGAGCGCGCACGGTCTCGATGGTGTCGGCCTCGTCGGCGCGCTTGTCGGCGCGATATCCCTTGACGCGGGCGAAGCGCAGCGCCAGGCCGCCCGGGTAGTGCGGACTCTCCTGCAGGTCGTTGAAGGCGATCTCGACCACGAGTTCCGGGCGCACGCGCACCGTGTACGCATCGCGGCTCTCCGCGCGTGCGAGCAGCTCGCCCGTCTGCCAGTCGAGCAGCGCGTCGGTCATGCCCTTGAAGGTCTTGCCAAGCATGACCCAGCCGCCGCTCGCCGGATCGCGCGCGCCGAGGTGCAGGTTCGAGAGCCGCCCTTGCCTGCGCCCGTGCCCCCACTCGGCGGCGAGGACGACGAGGTCGAGCGTGTGCGCGCGCTTGACCTTGAGCCAGCTCGCACCGCGCCGGCCCGCCTCGTACGAAGCGGTGAGCGCCTTGGCCATCACGCCTTCGTGGCCGCGCGCGAGCGCGTCGGCGTAGAAGTCCTCGGCGGCAGCGACGTCGGCGGTGACGATACGCGGGATGACGAGCGCGGGCGGCAGCGCCGCGGCGAGCGCATCGAAGCGCTCGTGCGCGGGGCGGTCGAGCAGCGACACGCCGTCGACGTGCAGGCAGTCGAAGAAATAGGCGGCGAGCGGCAGCTCGGCGCGCATCGCTTCGACGTCGAGCTTGCGGCCGAAGCGCCGCATCGTCACCTGGAACGGCTGCGGCGCGCCGTCGGCGGCGAGCGCGATCGCCTCGCCGTCGAGGATCAGCTCGCGCGCGGGGACGTCGTGGAGCGCCGCGACGATCTCGGGCACCGACGCCGTCACGTCCTTCAGCGCGCGCGTATAGACGGTGATCTCGCCTCCCGCCTTGTGGACCTGCACCCGCGCGCCGTCGACCTTCCATTCGAGCGCGGCGGTGCCGAGCTTGCCCATCGCGCCGGCGATATCGTCGGCTGGCGTCGCCAGCATCGGCTGCACCGGCCGGTGCAGCGCGACCGCGAAGCGGGCCACACCGGTCGCGCCTTCGCGCAAGGCGACCCGCGCGGTCTCGCGCAGGCTGCCGGTGACCATCGCGGCCCTGCGCACGTCAGGCGCGGGCAACCCCGCCGCGGTAGCGATCGCGTCGAGCATCACGCCTTCGAGCGCGCCCTGGCGCAGTTCGCCGACCAGGAGGCGAACGAGAAAGTCCTGCTCGGCCGCGGTGGCGCGCTCGAACAGCGCACGCAGGCGTGCGTTGCGCGCCGCGGCCGAGCCCTTGCCCGCGGTCGCAGCGACGGCGGCGAGCGCGCCATCGACCTCGCGCAGCGTCAGCGACGGCGCGCTCGCGGGCGTGCCGCGCAGGCCGGCGAGCGTCGCCCAGCCGACGCCGATCCGTCCCTGGCGCGTCTCGCCCGCGAGGTAGGCGACGGCGATCTCGACCTCGTCGCCTTCCGCATCGCGCAGGAGCGCGGCGATCGCGTCGCGCTTGGCGAGCCGGCTCGCCGTCCGGGCGGCGCGCTCGGAAACGTCGACGAGCGCAGCGAGCGTGGTGGACATGGCAGGATTGTCGATGGCCGCCCGCGCATGCCGGTGGCGCGTCCCACCCCACCCTGAGAGGACATTGGGCGATGGCGATGGACATCATCGACTACGAGATGGCGACGACGAGTAGCGCTCCCGCGATCGAGGGCGCCTGCCATTGCGGGGCCGTCCGCTGGCGTTTCGAAGGCGACCCCGGCTCGGCGACGGCGTGCAACTGCACCGTCTGCCGGCGCTACGGCGTGCTGTGGATATACGACTACGACGGCGAACGAATCCACGTCGCGGGGCCGACCACGGCGTATGTACGCGGCGACTCGCTCGGCTTTTACTTCTGTCCAAGCTGCGGCTGCGTCGCGTATTGGCGAGCGCTCGACGTCGACGCGCAGGGGCGCCGACGCACCGCGGTGAACGTTCGCCTCGCCGAGCCCGACGCGGTGGCGCGTCTTCCGATCG
>DASXXO010000259.1:0-5733 GCA_036503045.1 Caldimonas sp.
TCATGAGCCACTACCACGCGGTGCGCGTGCTCGGCGCGAGCGCGTACCGCGCGAGCGAGATCATCGCCAGCGAGGACACACGCGATTTGATCGTCGAGCGCGGCGCCGCCGACATGAAGAGCGAGATCGAGCGGTTCCCGCGCCTGTTCCGCGCCGTCGAGACGATCCCGGGGCTCACCTGGCCGACGCTCACGTTCACGGGCACGATGACGGTCTGGCTCGGCAAGCTCGAGGTGAAGCTCATGCAGCTCGGCCGCGGCCACACCAAGGGCGACACGGTCGCCTGGCTGCCGCAGCAGAAGATCCTGTTCAGCGGCGACCTCGTCGAGTACGGCGCGACTGCCTACGCCGGCGACGCGTACTTCAACGACTGGCCGGCGACGCTCGACAAGGTCGAGGCGCTCGGCGCGAAAGCGATCGTCCCGGGCCGCGGCGCCGCGCTCACCGACCCCGCGATGTGCCGCGAGGGCATCGCGACGACACGCGCCTTCATCCGCGAGCTGTTCGAGAGCGTGAAGGCGGGAGTCGCGCAGGGCCACGACCTGAAGCGCGTCTACGCCGAGACCGACGCCGTGCTGCGACCGAAGTACGGCCAGCAGTTCATCTACGAGCACTGCATGCCGTTCGACGTCTCGCGCGCCTACGACGAGGCGACTGCGCACCGCGACCCGCGCATCTGGACCGCCGAGCGCGACCAGCAGATGTGGGCCTCGCTCGCATGAGCGCGGTCCAGGACGCCGCGGCGCGCTTCGGCAGCGGGCGCGCGGTTCACCGCGTCGAGGACGGCACGCTCCTCGTCGGCCGCGGCCGCTTCGTCGACAACGCGCCCGAGCCGGGCCAGACGATCATCGCCTTCCAGCGCTCGCCGCACGCGCACGCGCGGATCGTCGCGATCGATGCCGACGCGGCGCGCGCGATTCCGGGCGTGCTCGCGGTCCTCACCGGCGCCGAGCTCGCCGCCGCGGGCGTCAAGCCGATGCCGACGACACCCGACTTCCGGCGCGCCGACGGCCAGAAGACCGTCACGCCGCCGCGGCGCGCGCTCGCGCACGAACGCGTGCGCTATGTCGGCGAGCCGGTGGTCGCGGTCGTCGCCGAGTCGCGCGAGGCGGCGCGCGATGCGATCGACAGCGTGATCGTCGACTACGAGGAGCTGCCCGCCGTCAGCGACGTCGTCGCCGCGACCGCGCCGGGAGCGCCGGCGCTCGCTGCAGAGGCGCCCGACAACGTCGCCGCCGAGATGCGGCACGGCGACGCCGCGGCGACCGAGGCGGCGTTCGCGCGCGCGGCGGTGAGGATCGCGCTCGACATCGTCAACCAGCGCGTCGCGCCGGTGTCGATGGAGCCGCGTAGTGTCGTCGCTTCGTTCGACGCTGCGAGCGGGCGGCTCACGGTGCGCATCAGCAACCAGATGCCGACCGCGGTGGCCGCAGGCATCGCCGGCGCGTTGCCCGATCTCGCGCAGGAGCGGGTCCACGTCGTCGTCGGCGACGTCGGCGGCGGCTTCGGCATGAAGACCGGCGCGTATCCCGAGGACATCGTCGTCGCCTATGCGGCGCGCGCGCTCGCAAGGCCGGTGCACTGGCAGGCCGACCGCAGCGAGGAGTTCCTGTCGGCGTCGCACGGCCGCGACGTCGTGAGCGGCGCCGAGCTCGCGCTCGACGCTGAGGGCAAGGCGCTCGCGTTGCGCGTGCGCTCGCGCGCCAACGTCGGCGCGTACGCGACGCCTGCGGGAGTCGCGATCCAGCTGCTGATCGGGCCGTTCGTCGCGACCAGCATCTACGACATCGCGACCGTCGACCTGCAGTTGCAGGCCGTCCTCACCAACACGATGTCGACCGGCCCCTACCGCGGCGCCGGACGACCCGAGGCGATCTACCTCATCGAGCGCCTGTTCGACGCTGCGGCGCGCGAGATGAAGATCGATCCTGCGGAGCTGCGCCGGCGCAACATGATCCGGCCGGCGCAGATGCCGTACAAGAACGCGATGGGCCAGATCTACGACTGCGGGGAGTTCCAGAAGATCCTCGACCAAGGCCTTGCGCTCGCCGACTGGAACGGCTTCGCCGCGCGCCGCGAGGACTCGCAGAGGCGGGGCAAGCTGCGCGGGCGCGGCATCGCGACGTTCCTCGAATGGACCGGCGGCAACGCGTTCGAGGAGAAGGTCAGCGTCGACGTCACCGCCGACGGCGTGATCGAGATCTTCTCGGCGACCCAGGCGATGGGGCAGGGGATCGCGACGAGCTATGCGCAGCTCGCGGTCGACGTGTTCGGCGTGCCGATCGACAGGATCCGCATCGTCCAGGGCGACACCGCGCGCGGCAACGGCTTCGGCAGCGCCGGCTCGCGCTCGCTCTTCACCGGCGGCTCGGCCGTGCGCGTCGCGTCCGAGCGGACGATCGAGCACGCGAAGACGCTCGCCGGCGAAGCGCTCGAGGCAGCGGCGGGCGACGTCGAGTACCGCGCCGGGCGCTTCTCGGTCGTCGGCACCGACGTCGGCATCGATCTCTTCGCGCTCGCCGGAAAGCAGCCCGAGCAGCGCATCCATCTCGACGCGGCGACGACGGTCGGCGGCGCGACCTGGCCGAACGCGTGCCACGTGTGCGAGGTCGAGGTCGATCCCGAGACCGGCGACGTCCGCGTCGCGTCGTACGCATCGGTCAACGATATCGGCCGCGTCGTCAGCCCGACGATCGCGCGCGGCCAGGTCGACGGCGGCGCGGTGCAGGGCCTCGGCCAGGCGCTCGGCGAGCAGGTGGTCTACGACGCCGAGAGCCACCAGCTCGTCACCGGCAGCTTCATGGACTACGCGGTTCCGCGCGCCGACTTCGGCGCCAGCTTCAGGACCGAGTTCGACACCTCGGTCCCGACCGCGCTCAATCCGCTCGGCGTCAAGGGCGTCGGAGAGCTCGGCACGATCGGCGCGACGCCGGCGGCGGTCAACGCGATCGTCGACGCCCTCGACCACGCCGGACTCGGTCGCGCCGCCGAGAAGCTGCAGATGCCGGCGACGTCCGAGCGCGTCTGGCGGATGCTGCGCGCGCTGCCGGCGGCATGAGGCCGAGGCCGACGATCGAACGGATCAGCGCGAACGTGAGCTGAGCGAGTGCTCGGAGACGACCCAGAGGCTTGCGAGACGGGGGAAACGAGGGGCACGGGGCCGGCGAGCGGCGGGCCGGCCGGGGGCTCCCGCTGCCCTGGGACGGCTATCACGGATGGGACCCGTTCGGACATGGCGCCATGGGACGCCTCACGCTGCCTGCGGACCCAGGTCCCGCCCGCCACTCGCCCCCGCCGCATCGGGCAGCACGACCGGCAGCCCGGGGCGTCCACTGCGCGCCGGCCGCGTCCCGCATCGTGTTGTCGGCATCTTCGACGCGCGTCTCGCCTTCAGACCGCCGGCGATCAGCCCGGATCGGGAACGAACGTCGGGAACGCGTCGGGCTGGCGCGGGAGCGGCCGCGGGCGCGGGATGACGCCGCTTGCGAGCAGGTTCTGGTAGCTGTCGTAGCGGACCTGGACGATCTCGGTCGGCTGCGATGACGCGCGCTCGAACCGGGTTTCCGTGATGGGCGAGTATTCGCGCTCGCCGTGGCCGGTGCCGAGCTTCTTCTCGTCGCGTGACGCCAGTTCCGACTGGGCGCGCCGTGCTGCCGACTGCTCCGGCGCGACCGCCGCCGGCGCTGCCGAATCGATGGCAGATTTCTGCCGTTCGGACTCGAAGCGGCCGTTCGCGGCGCCGTCCTTGGCGAGCGGCGGCGACGGCTGGAACCAGCCGCCCATCGGCGGCTCCGGAACGCGCTCGCGGAACACCGCCGCGCCGATGACACCGACGTTGTCCGGGCGCCCGGTGCGTGCGGCATACGAGTCGGGCAACGCGGTGAAGTAGAACGCCGCGGCCTCGCTGTCGCTCTTGCGCCAGCCGGTGATCTCTGCCGTCTGGTACGGCGCGAGCACGTAGCCGGTCTGGCCGACCGCGGCGGTCTCGCCGCTCACCGCATTGACGCCGTCGACCGAAAGGACGACGAGGACGCGCCCCGACGAGCGGTTGGTCAGGCGCACCGCGTAACGGTCGCCCGGCCTGCCGGCGACCCAGGTGCTGGCGCGCGAGTGCCAGGTCGAGAGCGTCTCGCCGCGGCTGCGGTCGACGATCTGCACGTCGACGAGCGAGCCGACGGCGCGCGCGGGCGGGGTGGAGCAGGCGGTCGTCGCGGCGGCGGCGATCAAGGCGAGCAGGGTGCGGCGGGTGGGCATGGCGGTTCTCCGGGCGGGGATGACGACCGTTGAACGGCCGGCGCGCGCGAACGGGGTGAACCGGTCAGGCAGGCGGCTTTTGCGCGGCGTGCTCGGGCGCCGACGAGGAGGGCTCGGGCCAGAAGCAGCATTTCGTCCATGCCAGGCCGAGCAGCTCGCCCAGCACCGCCTTGGCGCCTTCGCTCGTGTCCCACCAGCGTTCGACGTCGTAGCGGCGCGGCCGCGCGGCGAGGATGCCGATCGCGACGTCGGGGCCGAACGCGATCCGGTAGACGAGCCGCGAACGACGCGCGTGGACTCCGGCCGAGAAGAGATCGACGTCCTCGCGCGCGATCCCCTGGCCGCGCAGCCAGTCGCGCACGACGAGCGCGCTCAGGTACGTGCGCTCGTTCGCCATCTGGCGTGCCGGCAGCGCGACGACCGGAATCGATTGCAGCCCCTGGCGGCGCAGGTGTTCGGCAGCGCGCTCGGCATAACTCGCCCACGGCTGGATCTCGCGCCAGGTCTCGATCGGCCCGCCCGAGGTGACGACGCGCGCGTAGCGGCCGTGGCGCACGGCGTCGAGCGCGTCGTCGAGCACGTCGTCGTCGAGCCATCCTTCGACGATCAAGGTGCTTGCGCCACGGCCGTCGCGCCCGACCGCGGGCGCGTTCGGCGCCAGCCACGTGCCGAGATGCCGGGCAGTACCGGCGGCGAGCGAACAGACGAAGACGAGCACAACGAGCGCGCCCCACCACGTCGGCAGCCAGACGAGTCGGCGGCGAAAGAGGCGTGGTCCGTGCACGATGTCGGCCAGAATGCAGCGGGGATTGTCGGGGGAATGGAACTTGCCCTGAACCGCGTCCGGCCGACAGCGTTGGCCGCACGCGGTCCTGCTCAGCCACAACGGGAGGCTCTCGATGGCTCGTTTTCGCGCTCTGCTCGGGTCATTCGTCGCGCTCGCGTGCGCAAGTCTCGCGACGGCCGCTGCGGCGCAGTCCTTCACCGGTCTGTTCGTGTTCGGCGACAGCCTCTCGGATCGCGGCAACATCGCGCTCGCGATCGGCGCCGACCCTTCGCAGGTGATCACCGGCAACAGCTACATCCCGAGCAGGCCGTACGCCTCGAACCAGTTCAGCAACGGCGATGTCTGGGTGAAGAGCTTCGCCGACGCGCTCGGTCTCGCGCCGTTCGCGACGCCTGCGCTCGCCGGCGGCGGTGACTTCGCGTTCGGCGGCGCGCGCGTCGCGACCGACGGCGCGGGGCTTCCGCCGAGTCTGTCGGCGCAGGAAACGCTGTTCCTCGGATCGACCGGCGGCAGCGCGCCGCCCGGCGCGCTCTACGTCGTCGCCGGCGGCGGCAACGACGCGCGCGATGCGTTGGCTGCCGCGGCCGCGTCGGGAGATCCGAGCGCGACGATCGGCGCTTTTGCCGCCGCTTACGCGCACGACACCGGGCTTCTTGTCGATCGCCTGCAGGCGGCAGGCGCTCAGCACATCG
>DASXXO010000260.1:0-2755 GCA_036503045.1 Caldimonas sp.
CGGCCTCATTGGCCGATTGAATTTCGCGTCGGCGAAATCTCAAGCGTCCGGAATCCGCTCGACGTCCTCCAGCCACACCGTCGCTTCCGAGTCGCTCGGCGCGCGCCAGTCGCCGCGCGGCGAGAGCGATCCGCCCGAGCCGACCTTCGGCGCGTTCGGAACGCACGAGCGCTTGAACTGGCTCGTCTTGAAGAAGCGCCAGCAGAACGTTCTGAGATGCTTCTTGATCTCGGCGAGCGTGTAGGCGTTGCGCTGGACGTCGGGCGCGTCGGGCCAGTCGCCGCGGCTGGCGTCGTGCCACGCGGTCCAGGCGAGGAACGCGACCTTGGTCGGCGCGTAGCCGTAGCGCAGGATCTGGTAGAGGTGGAAGTCCTGCAGCTCGTACGGGCCGACACTCGCTTCGCTGCTCTGCCCGGGCGCGTCCTCGGCATCGCCGGGAACGAGCTCCGGACTGATCTGCGTCGCGAGGATGTCGTCGAGCACCGGGTCGTCGCCGCGCTCGACCGATCCGCTCACCGCCACCCAGCGCACGAGGTGCTTGATCAGCGTCTTCGGAACGCTCGCATTGACGTTGTAGTGCGACATGTGGTCGCCGACGCCGTACGTGCTCCAGCCGAGCGCGAGCTCGCTCAGGTCGCCCGTGCCGACGACGAAGCCGCCGCGGAAGTTGGCGAGGCGAAACAGGTGGCTCGTGCGCTCGCCGGCCTGCACGTTCTCGAACGCGATGTCGTAGACCTTCTCGCCGCGCGCGAACGGATGGCCGATGTCTTTCAGCATCTGCAGGCAGCTCGGCCGGATGTCGATCTCCTGCGCGGTGCAGCGCACCGACGCCATCAGCCGCTTGGCCTGCTCGAGCGTGCGCGTCGTGGTCGCGAAGCCCGGCATCGTGTAGGCGAGGATGTCGCTCCGCGGCAGCCCTGCGCGGTCCATCGCCGCGGCGCAGACGAGGAGGGCGTGCGTCGAATCGAGCCCGCCCGAGATGCCGATGACGAGCTTCTTGCCGCCCACCGCCGAAAGGCGCTGCAAGAGCGCATTGACCTGGATGTTGTAGACCTCCATGCAACGCTCGTCGAGCGTCGCCGGGTCGCACGGCACGTAGGGGAAGCGCTCGACCTTGCGCTGCAGCGCGAGCGGAAATTGCGCCGGCAGCGAGAGCGCGAACGGCACGCGGCGAAACGCCCGCACCCGCGCCTCGTGCTTCTCGACCGAATAGCCGAACGAGTTCTGGCGCATGCGCTCGCGCGACACGCGCTCGAGGTCGACGTCGGCGCTGATGAAGTGCGACCCGGTGACGAAGCGCTCCGATTCGGCGAGCAGCTCGCCGCTCTCGTAGATCAGCGCCTGGCCGTCCCAGCCGAGGTCGGTCGTCGATTCGCCGAGGCCGGCCGACGAGTACAGGTACGCCGCGAGGCAGCGCGACGACTGGAGGCTCACGAGCCGGTGTCGGTAGTCCGACTTGCCGATCGTGATGTTCGACGCCGAAAGGTTGACGAGCACCGTCGCGCCGGCGAGCGCCGCGTAGCTCGACGGCGGGATCGGCACCCAGACGTCCTCGCAGATCTCGCACGCGATCTTCAGGAGCGGCAGGTCGGCGGTCTCGAAGATCAGGTCGGCGCCGAACGGCACGTCGGCGTCGCCGAGGCGGACGCTGGTGGACACGGCGGTGTCGCCGGCCTGGAACTGGCGCGCCTCGTAGAACTCGCCGTAGTTCGGCAGGTAGGTCTTCGGCACGACGCCGAGGACGCGGCCGTTGCCGAGCACGGCGGCGCAGTTGAAGAGGCGATGGTCGACGCGCAGCGGCACGCCGACGATCGCGATCGCGCGGATCTTCGCGGTCGCCTCGGCGACGTGCAGGAGCGCCGCCTCGCAGGCATCGAGCAGCGCGCGCTGGTGGAACAGGTCGTCGCAGGTGTACGCCGAGATCCCGAGCTCCGGGAAGGCGACGACGACGGCGCCCTGTGCCGCGGCCTGCTCGAGCATCTCGATCGTCGCGGCGGCGTTGAAACCCGGGTCGGCGACGCGAACGCGCGGCACGGCGACGGCGACGCGCGCGAAGCCGTGGCCGTAGGGGTTGAAGAAACCGATGTCCTGGTGTCGCACGCGCACAAAGGCTGCAACGCGCCGTCGCTGTGGGCGTCGATGCTACCTCGGGGCTCGTGTCCTAGCCGAACACCAGGACGAGCGAGACGATCGCACCGATGCTCAACGTCACGCTGATGAGAATGGACAAAAGCGCGAAGACGACGGCGCGGCGCTTTGCTCCTCGTTCGGCCGGGTCGTCCGACGTGTAGACCTGGGGAAGCGTTTCAACGAAGTGACGCAATGTTCGCTTTCATCATTGCAAGGAGAAAGGCAAGGAACGTACCGGCCGATATGTGACGAAATTTTGCACGACCGATGGTTGCCCTTCCGCCCGGAACTGAAGACGCGATCGGTTCGAGATCCGCAGTCTCGCTCGCCTCGAACAAACGTATCTGAACGTTCAGCCGACGCGACGTGTCACTGATCAGGGCACCGGCACGCGGTTCGCGATGCCGTACTCGTAGATTCGCTCGGCCAGCGGCAGCTGGCCACGCATCCGGGCGAGCCGGCTCGCTGCGGTCGGATGCGTCGCCACGATGGCGGCACTTGGCGTTTCGGCGGCGGCCTCGTTCTCCATGAAGCGAAGCTGCGCCGCCGGCGGGTAGCCCGCGAGCGCCGCGATTTGCAGGCCGACCTGGTCGCGCGTCGTCGTGTTGCCGATGGGCGGCACGAC
>DASXXO010000261.1:0-11690 GCA_036503045.1 Caldimonas sp.
GTTCCCAGACGTCCTCGCGGCCGCCGCCAAAGCCGAAGGTGCGAAAGCCCATCGACTCCAGCGCCACATTGCCGGTCAGGATGAACAGGTCGGCCCAGGAGATCTTCTGGCCGTATTTCTGCTTGATCGGCCACAGCAGGCGGCGCGACTTGTCGATGTTGACGTTGTCGGGCCAGGAGTTCAGCGGCGCGAAACGCTGCTGGCCCCGCCCGCCACCGCCGCGGCCGTCGGTGGTGCGGTAGGTGCCGGCCACATGCCAGGCCATGCGGATCATCTGCGGGCCGTAGTGTCCGAAGTCGGCCGGCCACCAGTCCTGGCTGTCGGTCATCAGCTTGACCAGATCGGCCTTGAGCGCCTTGTAGTCGAGCTTCTTGAACTCTTCGGCGTAGTTGAACTTCTCACCCAGCGGGTTCGACTTGTTCGAGTGCTGGTTCAGCAGGTCCACGCGCAACTGATTGGGCCACCAGTCGTTGTTCGTCGTACCGGCGCCCGCGGCATGTTGGAAGGGGCACTTGGCTTCGCTTGTCATTGGCACTCTCCTGGGTCGGCGCCGGCGGGCATGCCGGCTGCCGCGAAGATTATTTGCCACTTCAACGTAGTGCAAATCCATTAATTCAAACTAGTCGATAGCATCACCGATGTTTCCGATGGCGCCGAGGGCTGGGCCCCCGTCGGCGCTGGCTCACCGACAGGCGTCAGGACGACAGGCGTTCGACCCCACTGAGGGCATGATGTGGTCTATCGGGTGGGCCGCCGTCTGCGCCATGCGCCGGGCACGACACGACGGGCAGAACTCTCGCCGCTTGCAGAAGCGCACCGGCCGGCGCGCGATCTACGCGCTGATCGGCCTGATCGGCGTCGTCATCGCCGCCGCGGTCGCCCCGTAGCGAGCCGAGGCGGCCGCCGCGTCACTTCCGCGCCTTCAGCTTCGCCAGCTCGGCCTTCTGCAAGGCGAGTTTCTTCTTCTCCGCCGCGACCGTCCGGTCCACTTCCTGCGCTTCGAGCTGCCGCAGGCGGCGCGCGACGACCTACGGATACCACGCGTAGTTCATTCCCATGAGCGCCACTGCGAGACGGCTGGCGACGAGGACCTGAAGACGCAGCGCGCAGAGCTGCGCATGAACGCCTACGCGACCTCGGGTGGCGTCGCGAAGAAGAAGTTCGAGGCCTACGCGCTCGCCGCGCCGATCGTCGGCAAGTGCCACTTCTGCATCTCGTCGCACTACGTGCTGTTGAAGAAGGAACGGCTGACGACGCCGCAGCTGCGCGACATCGGCCGCATCGCCGCGGTCGTCAATGCGACGGCCCAGGTGCTCGCGGTCCGCTAGCGTCGCGCGCGAGTCAAGTCTCGGCGACGACCGGCGGCGCGCGCCGCCGCCAGCCGTCGAAGCTGTAGAGCGCGAGCGCGACCCAGATCAGCACGAAGCCGGCCAGCCGGGCGCCGCCGAACGGCTCGTGAAAGAGCCAGATGCCGAGCAGGAACTGGATCGTCGGGCTCAGGTACTGGAGGAGCCCGAGCGTCGTCATCGAGAGGCGGCGCGCGGCGACGGCGAAGAGCAGCAGCGGCACCGTCGTCGCCGGTCCGAGGCCGAGCAGCCACGCGTTGGTCGCGAGGTCGGGGCCGGGAAAGCTGGTCGGCGTCGTTCCCCACCAGAGCGCCATGCCGACGAGAGCGAACGGGGCGAGGATCATCGTCTCAAGCGTCAGTCCCTCGAGCGCGCCGAGCGAAGCCACCTTGCGCAGCAAGCCGTACGCGCCGAACGTGATGCCGAGGACGAGGCCGATCCACGGCAACCGCCCCGCGCTCGCCGTCAGCCAGACGACGCCGGCCGCGGCGACCGCGAGCGCGGTCCATTGCGCACGGCGCGGCCGTTCGCCGAGCAGTCCGAAGCCGAGGCCGACGTTGACGAGCGGCGTGATGAAGTAGCCGAGGCTCGCGTCGACGACGTGGCCGTTCGAGACCGCCCAGATGTAGGTCATCCAGTTGGCCGAGAGCAGCAGCGCGCTGGCGATGAAGCTGAGCATCACCTTGCGCGCGCCGAGCGCCGGCCGGAGCCACGACCAGCGCGACTGCCACGTCAGCACGGCGCCGACGAGCAGGAGCGACCAGACGATCCGATTGGCGAGCACCTCGGGCGGCGAGACGCCCGGCTCGAGACGGAAGTAAAGCGGAAAGAACCCCCACCACGTGAACGCGAGCGCCGCGGCCCATGCGCCGACGTCGGGCCGCGCGTGCGCCGGCGGCCTCATGGCACGGCGCGGCGCGGCAAGCGCGCCGGCGCGGCTCGGGCGGAAGCGATCAGGGTTTCTCGAGCAGGTGCCGGCTGTACTGCTCGCGCAGCTTGTTCTTCAGCATCTTGCCGGTCGCGCCGAGCGGGATCGCGTCGACGAACACCACGTCGTCGGGCGTCCACCACTTCGCGATCCGGCCTTCGTAGAACGCGAGCAGCTCTTCGCGCGTCAGCGAGGTGTTCGGCTTCTTGACGACGATGAGGAGCGGCCGCTCGTCCCATTTGTCGTGGTGCGCGGCGATGCAGGCCGCCATCGCGACCGCCGGGTGCGCCATCGCGATGTTCTCGAGGTCGATCGAGCCGATCCATTCGCCGCCGGACTTGATGACGTCCTTCGAGCGGTCGGTGATCTGCATGAAGCCGCTGGCGTCGATCGTCGCCACGTCGCCGGTCGGGAACCACCCCTTGCCCTCGCTGTCGCGCACGTGCGGATCGCCCCCTTCGCCCTTGAAGTACTGCGAGACGATCCACGGGCCGCGCACCATCAGCTCGCCCGAGTGCTCGCCGTCCCACGGCAGCTCCGCGCCGTCGGCGCCGACGATCTTCATGTCGACGCCGTAGACCGCGCGGCCCTGCTTGGACTGGATCGCGAAGCGCTCGGCCGGGCCGAGGTCGACCTGCGAGCCTTTCAGCGCCGCGACCGTGCCGACCGGGCTCATTTCGGTCATCCCCCAGGCGTGCAGCACCTGCACGTCGTAGCGCTCCTGAAAGGCCTTCATCATCGCCGGCGGGCACGCCGAGCCGCCGATGATGGTGCGGCGCATGGTCGAGAACTCCAGACCGTTCGTCTCGACGTAGGTGAGCAGGCCCTGCCACACCGTCGGCACGCCGGCCGACAACGTAACGCGCTCGCTCTCGAACAGCTCGTAGAGCGACTTGCCGTCGAGCCCGGCGCCCGGGAAGACGAGCTTCGATCCCATCATGCAGGCCGCGTACGGCAGGCCCCATGCGTTGACGTGGAACATCGGCACGACCGGCAGGATCGAGTCCTTGGCCGAGCAGCTGAGCGCGTCGGGCAGGGCGATCGCGAACGTGTGCAGCATCGTCGAGCGGTGGCTGTAGAGCACGCCCTTCGGATTGCCGGTCGTCCCCGACGTGTAGCAGAGCGACGACGCCTGGTTCTCGTCGAAGCTCGGCCACGCGAAGACGTCGCTCTGCGGCGCGATCATGTCCTCGTAGCAGAGCAGGTTCGGGATCTTGCTCGTCGCCGGCATGTGCGCGCGCGACGTCATCGCGACGAAGGTCTTGATCGTCTTGACGCGCGCCGCGATCGCCTCGACCAGCGGCAGGAAGGTGAGGTCGAAGAACAGCACGCGATCCTCGGCGTGGTCGGCGATGTAGACGACCTGGTCGGGATGCAGGCGCGGGTTGAGCGTGTGCAACACCGCGCCCGACCCCGAGACCGCGTAGTAGAGCTCGAGGTGGCGGTGGCCGTTCCAGGCGAGCGTCGCGACGCGGTCGCTGGTCGCGAGACCGAGGCCGGCGAGCGCGTTGGCCATCCTGCGCGCGCGCGCCGCCAGCTCACGGTAGGTCATGCGGTGGATATCGCCCTCGACTCGCCGCGACACGATCTGCTGCTCGCCATGGTGCCGCTCGGCGTGCACCAGCAGCGAAGAGATCAGCAGCGGCATCTGCATCATCGAACCTTGCATGTCGCCTCCGTCGAAAGGTCTGGTTGAGCGCCCGCCGCAACAGGGCCGGCAAGCGCAGATGATGGCATTCTGCGGCCGCGCCGCGACACCGTGGAAGGTCGAAGGTGATGCACCGTCAGTCGAGCGCGAGCTCCCAGGTCTCGCCGACGAGCTGGTGGCCGAAGCTTTCGTGCGGCTCGCTCGCGACGAGTCGGTAGCCGGCCTTGGCGTAGATCGCCCGCGCGGCGACGAGGACGCTGTTGGTCCAGAGGACGATCCTGCGGTAGCCGCGCGCGCGTGCGAAGCGCTCGCATTCGTCGACCAGGCGCGCGCCGATCCCGAGGCCGCGCGCCGCCGGCTCGACCAGCAGCATGCGCAGCTGTGCCGTGCCCTCGACCGGCGCGCCGCCCGCAGCGTCGCGCGCCTGGACCAGGAAGACGCAGCCGACTGCTGAGCCTTCGCGCTCGGCGATCCAGCACGCCTCGCGCGCGGCGTCGAAGTGGTCGACGAAGTCGGCGGCGATGCGCGCGACGAGCGCCTCGAAGCGCGCGTCCCAGCCGTACTCGTCGGCGTAGAGGCGGCCGTGGCGCGAGACCACCCAGCCGATGTCGCCGGGGTGCGGCGCACGCAGCAGCCACGGCGCGCTGCCGCGGCGCTCGCCGAGAAGCTGCTCGATTTCGGCCATCGCGCACAGCAGGCGGCGCTGCTCGTCCTGGGCAAGGGCGGCGAGCAGGCGCTCGACGTCGGCGGCACTTTGCCGGTCGAGCGGTGCGAACGCGCGCCGGCCGGCGGGCGTGAGGGTGAGATGAAGATGGCGCGCATCGGCGGACGAGCGCTCGCCGTGGATCAGCTTCTGCTCCTTGAAGTCGCGCAGCAGACGGCTGACGTAGCCGGGGTCGAGGTCGAGGTCGCGTGCCAGCTCGGCGGCGGTCGTCTGCTCGCGATGGGCGAACTCCCAGAGGAGACGCGACGCGGTCAGGCTGAATGGCGTGTCGGCGAGGTTCTCGTGCAGGACGCCGATCCGGCGCGTGTAGAAGCGGTTGAAGCGACGGACCGCTTCGGTGGGCGAAGCTGGTGATCCCATGCGCGGTGATTCTCCGCCAGGTGATTGACTAAGGCAACTGATTGACTGACGAAGCCAACTACATTGCGCCGCCTCGGCTGCATGGGAATCCGACGGCCGGCCTTGCGAGTGATACTGGATGAACGTACAGTTGTTCGGATGGATGCCGCTCTTGTTCCGGCCGTCGCGTCAGCGCGCTTGCCTGGGTTGCCCAGGCACTTTCGGGCGGGCGAAGCCGGCTCGCATGCCTCCGTCCGGCCAGGCATCGATCCATCGTCCCGCCGCCGCGCGCCGGAAACGCTCCATCCGGCGCTCTGGCTCGGTCACCAGCTCGGCCGCAGCGGCGCGGAGACGGTGCCGAGCAGCTTCGCATTGCTCGACGCCGAGCTGCCCGGAGGAGGCTGGCCGCGTCGGGTCCTGAGCGAGCTGCTGCTGCCGCATCCGGGCGTCGGCGAGATCCGCCTGCTCGCGCCGGCGCTGGTCGCGGCGCAGCGCAGCGGGCGGCTGGTGATGGTCTTCGATCCGCCGGCGGCGCTCTCGGCGGCGGCGCTCGCCGCGCTCGGCTTCGATCTCGCGGAGCTGCTCGTCGTCCACACGCGTTCGCGCGCAGGGAGAGACCGATGGTGCCTCGCTCCGCTCGCTGCCCCCCGAGGAGGCGTGTCCGGGCCAGGGGCTCGGCGGCCGGACGGCAGTGACAGCCTGTGGGCGCTCGAGCAGGCGCTGAAGAGCGGCCATGTCGGCGCGATCGTCGCCTGGCTGCCGCCGCGCTTGCGCACCGAGCGGCTGCGTCGCCTTCAGCTCGCCGCCCACCAGCACGACGGCGTCGCCTTCGTCGTCCGCGAAGCGGCAGCCGCCGTGCGGCCGACGGCGGCGCCGCTGCGCCTCTCATTGCAAGCCGGCGGCGCCGACCGCTTGCTGGTGCGCGTCCTGAAGCGGCGCGGCCCGCCGCTCGATAAGCCGCTGCAGCTCGCGTTGCCGACGGTGCTTTCGGGCGCGGCGCGCCGGCGCTCGGCGAGCGAGCGCAATGCGTCTCTGCACGGTGCGACCTTCATCCAATTCGCTTGAGACGGCTCGTTCGCTCGCCTCCGCCGGTTCGGCTCGACTGTTTCCGTTCGCTCTGCCGTGCTCTGGGTCGCGCTGCATCTGCCATCGCTCTCGCTCGAGTCGTTCGCCGCGACCCTGGCCGGCGCGGGAAGCGAGGGCGCAAGCCAGGCGATCGCGCTGGTCGACGAGCACTGCATCTCGGCGGCCAACGCGGCGGCGCTGGCGCAAGGCGTCAGGCCGGGGCTGAAGCGCGCGACCGCGCTCGCGCTGGCGCCACGCATCGTCCTCGGCCAGGCCGATCCGGCGCGCGATACCGAGGCCGTGCTGCCGGTCGCGCACGCCGCGCTCGCGTTCACGCCGAACGTCTCGCTGCAGCCGCCTTGCGAACCGGGCGTCGCAGCCGACACCGTGCTGCTCGAGGTGCAGGCTAGCCTGCGCTACTTCGGCGGGATCGAGCGTCTCCTGCAGCGCCTGCGTGCGAGCGTCGAGCCGCTCGGTCATGCGCTTTCCATTGCCAGCGCGGCGACGGCGCAGGGCGCAGCCGTTCTCGCCCGCGTCGATCCGCCGCCGCTCTGCATCGATCTCGCCGCGACGCGACGGGCGCTCGCAGTCGCGCCGGTCTGGCTGCTCGGCCCTGGCCGTGCGCACTGGGAAGCATTGCAGGGCATGGGGCTGCGCCAGGTCGGCGACTTGCTCGGCCTGCCGCGCGCCGGGCTGGCGCGGCGCTTCGGCGAGACGCTGCTCGCCGAGATCGACGCTGCCATCGGCCAGCGCGCCGATCCGCGCGAGCCGATCGTCCCGGCGCGCATGTTCGAAAGCAGGCTCGAGCTCTTCGCCCGTGCTGACAGCACCGAGCAGGTGTTGCACGGCGCGTCGATCCTGCTCGCGCGGCTGGTCGCGTGGCTTGCCGCCCAGCACGCGTTCGTGCGTCGTTTTCGCCTGCTCATGCACCACGAGACGCGCTGGCTGCAGGGCGACCGCACGCCGCAGGCGACGTCGCTCGAGATCGCGCTCGCCGAGCCTTCGCGCGACCGCGCGCATCTGCTCGTGCTGCTGCGCGAGCGGCTCGCCCGGCTGCAACTGCCGGCGCCGACGCTCGAGCTCGCCTTGCAGGCCGAGGACATCGTCAAGCGCGCAGCGCCGAACGGCGAGCTCTTCGCGACCCGGCAGAGCGAGGGCGAAGGGCTGACGCGATTGATCGAGCGGCTGCAGGCGCGTCTCGGCGCGGGCCAGGTGCAGCGTCTCGCGGCGCTCGAGGATCACCGGCCTGAGCGGGCGAGCCGTCTGCAAGGCGCAGACGCGCTTGCGCAGTCCGCGCGTTCCGTGAACGGCGGCCGGCGCGGCGCGCAAAGAGGCGCAGACGAGGCGACGCCGACGGCAGCCGTTGCATCGGCGCGGCCGGTCTGGCTGCAACCGGTGCCCGAGCCGCTTGCCGAGCGCAACGCGCGGCCGCTGCTCGACGGCCATCCGCTCGGCCTGCTGTCAGGCCCGGAGCGGATCGAGTCGGGCTGGTGGGACGAAGCGCTCGCCGAGCGCGACTATTTCATCGCCGAGGCGGCCGACGGCGCGCTGGTCTGGATCTACCGTGCGCGCCTGCCGCTGTCAGCGGCGGGCACGCACGAGGGCGGCTGGTATCTGCACGGCCGCTTCGGCTGACTTTCGGGCGGCCGCGCTCAGCGGCGCTCTTCGCCGATCAGCGTGAAGCCGCGCCGGCGCAGCGAATCTCTCAGCCAGCGGTTGCCGTTGACGCCGCAAAAGAGCATGTAGACGGCGTAGAAAGCGAGGCCCGCAAGCGCGACGCCGGCGGTACGCGAGGTCGGCGTGGGCGCGCCGTTGAAGTAGGCCTCGCCGGCGTAGTACAGGCCGCCGACCGCGAACAGCAGCCAGGTGCGCCGGATGACCGCTTGCAGCGAGCCGACGAAGAACGCCCGCCACGAGAAGCCCATCTTGACGCGGACGATGTCGCCGTTGGGGGACTTGTAAAGCCTGTACGTACTCATTCTCGAGATGCCTTTGCGTGGGCTGCCGCCTGGGCCGAACCGTACCGTGTCGCGCGCCGGCCTCACTGAGGAAGAGGGGGCCGCAGCCGGTACAAAGTCTGCTTCGGCAGTTTTCGGTCGGTTCTGGAGCTGGCGATCGTTGCGATCGCGTCAACTCGGTAACGAGACGTTCGCGCCGAACGTCACCGGACGTTTCGCGGGCGATCGGGGATCAGGCGATCCGCCCGAACCACCAGGTCGACAGCCCCGCGGCGACGAGCACGAACAGCGCGCCGATCAGCGCGAGCAAGCCGCTGATCTCGGTCTCCTTCTTCTCGACGATCAGGCGCGTGCTGAGCCCCTGGTAGACCTTCTTCAGGTCCTGCGCGGTGCCGGCGTAGAAATAGTCGGCGTTGGTGAGCTTGGCAATCGCCTTCAGCGTGTCCTCGTCGAGGCGAACGCGCATCGACCAGCCTTCGAAGGCGATCGTTTCGCCTTCTCTCGTACCGATGCCGACGGTGTAGACGCGGACGCCCCGGTCGGCGGCCATCTTCGCCGCCTCGAGCGAGTCAGGGCCAGTCGTCCGCTGGCCGTCGGTGAGCAGGATGATCGCCGCGGATGGGTACGAGCCCGGCGGCACAGGCGTGAACTCGGGCGGCGGCTTGTCGTTCGGGCCGGGCGGCATCGCGCGCGCGCCAGTGATCTGCGACAGGTCGATTCCTGCCTCGGGGAAGATCGTCGCCAGCGAGATGACGATGCCGCTGCCGATCGCCGTGCCGCGCTGCAGCTGGAAGCGGTCGATCGCCGCGTAAACGTCGTCGCGGCTGAGCGTCGGCGCCTGGACGACCGCGGCGGTGCCGGCGAAGGAGACGACTGCCACCTTGACGTTCCTCGGTAGCTCGGCAACGAAGGCCTTGGCTGCTTCCTGTGCGGCGACGAGCCGGCTCGGCTGGACGTCGGCGGCGCGCATGCTGCCGGAGACGTCGATCGCCAGGACGATCGTCTCCTGCGCCGAGGGCAGGGTGACCAGCGCCGCCGGCCGCGACGAGGCGAACAGCAGCGCGGCGAGCGCGAGGAAGAGGAGCGCCGGCGGCACATGCCGGCGCCACGCGCTGCGGCTTCCGAGTGCTTCCTTGACGAGCGCGAGGTTGGCGTAGCGCAGGCTCGTCTTCTTGCGCCGCTGCATCAGGAACACGTAGAGCGCGACGACGACGGGCAGGGCGAGCATCGCCCACAGCATGTTGGGCCAGAGGAAGGTCATCGCAGGCGAGGGTGCGCTCATGACCTGCTCGGCGGATCGGCCGGCGTCGCGGGCCGGACATGGCTGATCGAGCGGCCGACCGGACCGCTCCAGTTGGCCCGCCTGCTGCGCTGCTTCTTCAGGTCGGCGAAGCGCAGCACGGCGTCGACGAGGTCGTCGTCGGTGCCGAGCTCGAGCGTGTCGACGCCGGCGCGCGCGAGCGTTTCGCGAAGCTGCGTTTCGCGCCGCTCGGCGGCCGCGGCGAAGCGCTCGCGGAAGCGCCGGTTGTGGGTGTCGACGACGATCTGCTCGCCGGTCTCGGCGTCCTTCATCGTCACCAGGCCGATGTCGGGCAGGTCCATCTCGAGCGCGTCGAACAGGCGTACCGCCGTCACCTCGTGGCGCTGGGCGAGGTGGCCGAGCGTACGTTCCCAGCCGGGCACGCTGACGAAATCGGAGACGACGAAGATCGTCGACCGGCGCTTGACCATGCGTTGTGCGCCGATCAGCAGCTCGCGCAGGTCGGTTGCGCCGGCGGCCGCTTCGGCAGGGCGGGCCGCCATCCGCTGGAGCAGCTCGAGGACGTGGACCCGGCCGCCGCGCGCCGGCACGACGGTGTCGACCTGGTTGCCGTAGAGCAGCGCGCCGACGCGGTTGCCGCGCCGCGTCAGCAGGCGCGCGAGGACGGCGACGAACTCGCGCGCGACGTTGCGCTTGGTGAATCGGTTCGAGCCGAAGTCGACGCTCCCGGACAAGTCGACCAGGAACCACGCCGCGAGCTCGCGGTCTTCGGTGAACTGGCGCACGTAGGGTTGTTGCAGCCGCGCGGTGACGTTCCAATCGATGTAGCGGACGTCGTCGTGGTGCTGGTATTCGCGCAGGTCGGCGAGGTCGAGTCCGGCGCCGCGCATCAGCGTCCGGTAGTCGCCCTGGAGCAGGCCGTCGAGGCGGCGCAGCACCGTCCACTCGAGGCGCTTGAGCAGGGCCTCCGCGCTGTCGCGGTCCACCAGTACCGGCGCTGCTTCAGCTCCGGCCATGGCCGCTCTCCGGCGCCAGGGGCTTCTCGGGAACCGGGATCTTGCGCATCACGCGCTGCACCACCGTGTCAGCGTCGATGCCTTCGGCGAGCGCCTCGTACGAGAGCACCAGGCGATGACGCAGCACGTCGGCGACGAGGCCCGTCATGTCCTCCGGCAGCGCGTAGCTGCGGCCGCGCATGAAGGCGAGCGAGCGCGCGCCCTCGATCAGGCCGATCGTCGCGCGCGGGCTCGCGCCGAAGGTCAGGTACTTGGCGAGGTCGGCGAGCTCGTAGCGGTCCGGGCGGCGCGTCGCGCTGACGAGCTTCACCGCGTACTGGATGAGCGACGGATCGACGTAGACCTTGCGGCACTCCTGCTGCAGCTCGGCGAGCTGGCCCATGCTCGCGACCGGCGCCAGGACAACCGGAGTGCCGGTGACGCGCTGCGCGATCACGAACTCCTCCTCCTCGCTCGGGTAGTCGACCAGCACTTTCATCATGAAGCGGTCGACCTGCGCCTCCGGCAGCGGATAGGTGCCCTCGGTCTCGATCGGGTTCTGCGTCGCCATGACGAGAAACGGCTCGGGAACCTTGTGCGTCTCGCCGGCGATCGTCACCTGGCGTTCCTGCATCACCTCGAGCAGCGCGCTCTGCACCTTGGCGGGCGCGCGGTTGATCTCGTCGGCGAGCAGCAGGTGGGTGAAGACCGGGCCGAGCGAGGTCGAGAACTCGCCGGTGCGCGGGTTGAAGATGCGGGTGCCGACGAGGTCGGCGGGAACCAGGTCGGGCGTGAACTGGATGCGCCGGAACGTGCCGCGCAGCGTCTGGGCAAGTGTCTTGACGGTGAGCGTCTTGGCCAGGCCGGGGACGCCCTCGACGAGCAGGTGGCCCTGCGACAGCACGGCGACCATGACGCGCTCGAGGAAGTGGTCCTGGCCGACGACGACGCGCTTGACCTCGTAGAGGATGCGCTCCATCAGGGTCGCGGCGTCGCCGGGGATCGAGGTGCTGTCGGTCATCGTGGGTCCGAAAAAGGTTGGGCGGGCGGTATCACGCCGGCCAAAGGGGCGAGGGCCGCGTCAGAACGGCGGCATTCCGGCCGCCGACGCCGCGTTCTCGATCGGCACGGCAAAGCCGATGCCGATGAAGACGCGTTGGCGGTTCGGATTCAAGATCGCCGTGACGATGCCGACGACCTCGCCGTCCATCGTCACCAGCGGCCCGCCCGAGTTTCCCGGGTTGGCGGCGGCGTCGAACTGGATCAGATTGGTGAGCGTCTGCTGGCCCTCGGGCGAGCGGAACTGGCGCTTCAGGCCCGAGACGACGCCGGCCGACGCCGACGGTCCGATCCCGAACGGGAAGCCGACCACGAGGACGTGGTCGCCGGGCGCGAGGTCGGCGGTCGAGCGCATCGTCGCTGCCTC
>DASXXO010000262.1:0-2477 GCA_036503045.1 Caldimonas sp.
CTCGAGATGGCCGGCCGCAGCGACCCGGTCGCGCTCGCCGCGAGCAGCGAGATCGGTGCGGTGCGCGGTGCCGACCTCGTCCTCTTCTGCGTCAAGTCGACTGCCACCGACGCGGCCGCGCGCGAGATGGCGCCGTTCCTCGACGACGGCGCGCTCGTCCTCAGCCTGCAGAACGGCGTCGAGAACGCGGCAACGATCGCGCGCCACGTGAATGCGAGGGTGGTCCCCACGGTGGTCTACGTCGCGACCGCGATGCCGGGCCCCGGTGTCGTGCGGCACAACGGGCGCGGCGACCTCGTGATCGGCCCGCTCACCAAGGCCCGTTCCGGCGACGCGAATCCGGGCCGCAAGCTGCAGGACGTCGTCGACTTCTTCGCGACTGCGAGCGTTCCGGTGCGGATCTCGGCCGACGTGATGGCGGAGCTGTGGGCCAAGCTGATGGTCAACTGCGCCTACAACGCGATCTCCGGCATCACGCAGGCGAGCTATGGCGAACTCTCCGCGCTCGAGCCGATCCGCGCGCTGCAGCACGCGGTCGTCGCCGAGGTCTGTGCGCTCGCAGCCGCCGAAGGCATCGACTTGCCGCTCCAACCCTCGCTCGAGGCGATGGAGAAGATCGCTCCGGCGATGCCGGCGCAGCTCTCGTCGACTGCGCAGGACATGGCCCGCGGCAAGCCGAGCGAGATCGACCACCTGAACGGCTTCGTTGCGCGGCGCGGCCGCGAGCTCGGCGTCGCGACGCCTGCCAACCAGGCGCTCCACGCGCTCGTCAAGCTGGTCGAGGCACGCCGTCGCGCGGCCTGACCGAAGCGCACGATGAAGGGCGTCGGCAGCGGCGAGGCGGCGGTGCCAGACAACGCGCGCGTCGCGCGCGGGGACGCGCCGGTCGACTTCGTCGCCGCCTTGCGCGAGCTCGGCCTCACCGGCTCCCCGACCCTCACCGGCGAGCCGCTCGCCGGCGGCGTCTCGTCGGACATCTGGCGTATCGACACCGAACGGGGGCCGGTCTGTGTCAAGCGCGCTTTGCCCAAGTTGCGCGTCGCCGCCGACTGGCACGCGCCGATCGAGCGCAACCTCTACGAGGCGCGCTGGATGGAGGTCGCCGCAGAAGCCGTCCCCGGCTGCGCTCCACGCGTGCTCGGGCAGCACCCTCGGCTCGGCGTGCTCGTGATGGAGTACCTGCCGCCGGGTGCGTACCGGCTCTGGAAAGGCGACTTGCGCGTCGGTCGCGCCGACGTTGCCTTCGCCCGCGCGGTCGGCGGCGCGCTGGCGCGCATCCATGCCTTCAGCGCCGCACGCCCGGCGCTTGCGGCGAGCTTCGCGACCGATGCGATCTTCTTCGACATCCGGCTCGATCCCTATCTGCTCGCCACCGGCCGAAGGCATCCCGCTCTCGCGCCCGCGCTCGCGGCTCTGGTCGAGCAGACGCGCACCCATACCGTCGCGCTGGTGCACGGCGACGTCAGCCCGAAGAACGTCCTCGTCGGGCCGGAAGGCCCGCTGTTCCTCGATGCCGAATGCGCGTGGTGGGGCGACCCGGCGTTCGACCTCGCCTTCTGCCTCAACCACCTGCTTCTCAAGTGCCTCTGGACACCGGCGGCACGCGCCGACTTCCTCGCTTCGTTCGAAGGCCTGGCCGACGCCTACTTGCAGCGCGTCGATTGGGAGCCCGCGGCTGCGCTCGAGGAGCGCGCCGCCGCGTTGCTGCCCGGTCTGATGCTCGCGCGCGTCGACGGCAAGTCGCCGGTCGAGTATTTGCGCGACGACGCCGAGCGCGACTCGGTGCGGCGCGTCGCGCACCGCTTCCTCGTCGCACGCGCCGATCGTCTGCGAGCGATCTCGACCGCATGGCGCGCGGAGCTCGCGCGGTGAGCGATCGTCGAACGATCCGTGCGGTGCACGCACGCCGCGTCTGGGACAGTCGCGGCCGGCCGACGATCGAGGCCGAGGTGACGCTCGACGACGGCGTGTTCGGACGTGCGATCTGCCCGGCGGGCGCGTCGAAGGGGACGCGCGAAGCGATCGAACTGCGCGACGGCGGCGCCGCGTTCGGCGGCCTCGACGTGCAGCGCGCGGTCGGAAACGTCGAAGGCGAGATCGCGAGCGCCCTGCGCGGCGCCGCCGCCGACGATCAGGCCGCGCTCGACCGCATCCTGATCGACCTCGACGGCACGCCGACCAAGTCGCGCCTGGGCGCGAACGCGACGCTCGCGGTGTCGCTGGCGGCGGCCCACGCGGTCGCCGCGTCGCGCCGAATGCCCTTGTACGAGTCGATCGGCGGCGCCGACGCGACGCTCGTGCCGATGCCGCAGATCCAGATCTTCGGCGGCGGCGCGCACGCCGGCCGGCGCGTCGACATCCAGGACTTCATGGTCGTCTGCCCGCGCGCGCGCGACGTGCGCCAGGCGCTCGAATGGACCGCGGAGGTCTATCGCCACGCAGGCGTGCTCATGCAGGAGCGCGGAGCAAGCCTCGGC
>DASXXO010000263.1:0-9198 GCA_036503045.1 Caldimonas sp.
CTACGACAAGCACCATCTGGTGCCGTTCGGCGAGTTCGTTCCCCATGGCTTTCACTGGTTCACGCGCATGATGAACATCCCGCTCGGCGATTTCGAGCGCGGCCCGCTCGCCGCACCGTCGTTCGAGGTCGACGGCGAGCGGATCGCGCCCAACATCTGCTACGAGGACCTGTTCGGCGAGGAGCTCGCGGCGCGCTTCGTTCCCGAAGCGAGCGCGCCGACGATCCTCGCCAACCTCAGCAACATCGGCTGGTTCGGCATGACGATCGCGGTCGAGCAGCACCTGCGCATCTCGCGCATGCGCTCGCTCGAGCTGCAGCGACCGATGATCCGCGCGACCAACACCGGCGCGACGGTCATCGTCGACCACCGCGGCACGGTCACCCACGCGCTCGCGCCGTTCACCGTCGGCACTCTCGAAGGCAGCGTCGAGGGTCGGGTCGGGCTGACGCCGTTCGCCAGCTGGGCCGGACCGTTCGGCCTCTGGCCGCTCTGGGCGCTCGGCGCGGCGATGCTGCTCGTCTTCAGGCGTCGAGGCGACGCCTAAAATCGCGCCGCCCGGCACTGCCCTCCCATGCAGCCGACGGCCACGCACAAGAACCCGGCTCGCGATGCTCTCGTTTCAGCAACTCATCCTGCGCCTGCAGTCGTACTGGGGTGAGCGCGGCTGCGCGCTGCTCCAGCCCTACGACATGGAGGTCGGCGCCGGGACGAGCCACACCGCGACGTTCCTGCGCGCGCTCGGGCCCGAGCCGTGGCGAGCGGCGTACGTGCAGCCGAGCCGGCGGCCGAAGGACGGGCGTTATGGCGAGAACCCGAACCGCCTGCAGCACTACTACCAGTACCAGGTCGTGCTCAAGCCGGCACCGGCCGACATCCTCGACCTCTACCTCGGCTCGCTCGCCGCGCTCGGCTTCGACCTCCAGGCCAACGACGTCCGCTTCGTCGAGGACGACTGGGAGAACCCGACGCTGGGCGCCTGGGGCCTCGGCTGGGAGGTCTGGCTGAACGGCATGGAGGTGACCCAGTTCACCTACTTCCAGCAGGTCGGCGGCATCGACTGCAAGCCGATCACCGGCGAGATCACCTATGGCCTCGAGCGCCTCGCGATGTACCTGCAGGGAGTCGACAACGTCTTCAAGCTGCAGTGGACCGAGGGCCTCACCTATGGCGACGTCTACCACCAGAACGAGGTCGAGCAGAGCATCTACAACTTCGAGAAGAGCGACGTCGAGTTCTTGCTTGGCGCGTTCGCCGCGCACGAGCGCCAGGCGCAGGCGCTGATGGCCGAGCAGCTCGCGCTGCCAGCGTACGAGCAGGTGCTGAGGGCGGCGCACAGCTTCAATCTGCTCGATGCGCGCGGCGCGATCAGCGTCACTGAGCGCGCCGCCTACATCGGCCGCATCCGCGCGCTGGCGAAGAGCGTCGCGCAGAGCTATCTCGACAGCCGCGCGCGGCTCGGCTTCCCGATGGCGCCCCGGGCGTGGGCCGACGAGACGATCGCGCAACTGCAGAAAAAGGCCGCATGAGTCCGGTGGCGGCCAGGAGTCTGCTCGTCGAGCTCTTCATCGAAGAACTGCCGCCGAAAGCGCTGAAGGCGCTGGGCACCGCGTTCGCGGTGCGTCTCGTCGAGGGGCTCGTTCGTCACGGATTGAAGGCGCCGCTGCCCGAATGGACCTGGTTCGCGAGCCCGCGTCGGCTCGCCGTGCTCGTCCCGGACGTCGCCGCTGCCGGTGCGGAGCGCCACGAGCAGCTCAAGCTGATGCCGGTGAGCGTCGGCCTCGACCGCGACGGCCGCGCCACCCCGGCGCTCCTGAAGAAGCTCGCAGCGCAGGGCGCGGATGCATCCGCCGTCGCCGGCCTGCAGCGCAAGCCCGACGGCAAGCAGGAGACCCTGTTCCTCGGCACCGTCGTGCCCGGAGCGACGCTCGCCGACGGGCTGCAGGCAGCGCTGCACGACGCCGTTCGCAACCTGCCGATCCCGAAGCTGATGCGCTATCAGCTTGCTGACGGCTGGACCGAGGTCTCGTTCGTCCGCCCGGCGCACGGTCTGGTCGCGCTGCACGGCGCCGACGTCGTTCCGGTCAACGTGCTCGGGCTCGCTGCGGGCCGCACCACGCACGGACATCGGTTCGAGGCCGCGCGCGCCGCGATCTCGCTGCGCGACGCCGACAGCTACGCCGCGCAGCTGCGCGAGGATGGCGCCGTGGTGGCGAGCTTCGAGGAACGGCGCGCCGAGATCGACGCGCAGCTCGCCGCCGCCGCCGCGAAGGAAGGGCTGAAGCCGATCGACGACGAAGACCTGCGCGACGAGGTGACGGCGCTGGTCGAGCGGCCGAACGTCCTGCTCTGCCGCTTCGAAGAGGAGTTCCTCGCCGTGCCGCCGGAATGCCTCGTGCTGACGATGAAGGCGAACCAGAAGTACTTCCCGCTGCTCGACGGCGCGGGTCGGCTCACCAACCGTTTTCTCGTCGTCAGCAACGTCCGGCCCGCCGATCCGTCGCAGATCGTTCAGGGCAACGAGCGCGTCGTCCGGCCGCGCCTCGCCGATGCCAAGTTCTTCTTCGACCAGGACCGCAAGCGCACGCTCGAATCGCGCGTCCCGGGGCTCGACAAGGTCGTCTACCACGGCAAGCTCGGTAGTCAGGGCGACCGCATGCGTCGCCTGCGCCGCATCGCGACCTGGTTCGCCGAGCGGATCGGCGCCGCCGCCGCGGTCGCCGACCGCGCCGCGCTGCTCGCCAAGGCCGACCTGCTGACCGACATGGTCGGCGAGTTCCCCGGGCTGCAGGGAATCATGGGCGGCTACTACGCGGCGCACGACGGCGAGGCGCCGGAAGTGGTCGCGGCGATTCGCGCCCAGTACGAGAACCGGCGCGGCGCCGACGACGCAGGCGACACCGGCGGCCTCGTCGGCGCGACGCTCGTGATCGCCGACCGCGCCGAGGCGCTCGTCGGCATCTGGGGCATCGGCCTGAAGCCGAGCGGCGACAAGGACCCGTACGCGCTGCGCCGCCACGCGCTGACGCTGATCGACGCGGTCCAGCGCGTCGCCCGCGCCGGAGCGCGGCCGCCGGATCTGCGCGAGCTTCTCGCGCACGTCGTCTCGACCTTCGCGACGCCGCTCGCGGGCGGCGTCGTCGACGATGTCGAGGCGTTCGTCTACGAGCGCTACTTCCAGCAGCTCGCGGCGCAGCACGACCCGCGCGCCGTCGACGCCGTGATCGGCATGCGGCCGGCGCTGCACGACGTGCTCGGCCGCGTCCTCGCGGTGCGCGAGTTCCTCAAGATGGACGAGGCGGCGGCGCTCGCGGCGGCGAACAAGCGCGTCGGCAACATCCTGAAGAAGAGCGACGCGGGTGCTGCCGATGCGGTCGATGTGCGCCTCCTGGCCGAGCCTGCCGAGCGGGCGCTGGTCGACGCGCTCGCCGACGTGGCGCCGCGCGCCGACCAGGCGTACCGCGAAGGCGAGTACGCTCGGTCGCTGCGCCTGCTGGCGGCGCTCAAGCCGGCCATCGACGCCTTCTTCGACACCGTGATGGTCAACGTCGAATCGCCCGCGCTGCGCGCCAACCGGCTCGCGCTGCTGGCGAGCCTGCGTGCGACGATGAACCGCGTCGCCGACCTTTCGCGGCTCGCGGTCTAGGGTCCGGCGCGATGAAGCTCATCATCCTCGACCGCGACGGCACGATCAACGAGGACCGCGACGACTTCGTGAAGTCGGCTGACGAGTGGGTTCCCATTACGGGCTCGCTCGAGGCGATCGCGCGCCTCAACCATGCCGGCTGGCACACCGTCGTCGCGACCAACCAGTCGGGCCTGGCCCGGGGCCTGTTCGATATGGCGACCCTGAACGCGATCCACGCCAAGATGAACCGTGCGCTCGGCGAGCTCGGCGGTCGCATCGATGCCGTGTTCTTCTGTCCGCACGGTCCCGACGACGGCTGCACCTGCCGCAAGCCCTTGCCCGGGCTGCTGACGACGATCGGCGAGCGCTACGGCGTCTCGCTGCGCGAGACCTACGCGGTCGGCGATTCGCTGCGCGACCTCGAGGCCGGAGTCGCCGCCGGCTGTGCGCCGCACCTGGTGCGCACCGGCAAGGGCGCGCTGCTCGACGACGATGCGCTGCGCGCGCTGAAGAAGCGCTTTCCCCACGCGGTCGTCCATGCCGATCTCGCATCGTTCGCGCAGCAGCTGATCCAGCGCGAGCGCCAGCAGCGCGGCGAGGTCGACGAGCCCGACTCGGTGTTCATCCCGCTCGAGCGATGAGCCGCGCGCTCGCGGCGGTCCGCTCGGCCGTCTTCGTCGTCTTCCTGATGGTGACGGTCGTGCCGTGGGCAATCGCGGGAATCGTCTATTCGATCTTCGTCCGTGGCGAGCGCCTGTACTGGGTGTTCGTCGGCTGGCTGCGCCTCTCGATCTGGGCCGCGCGCGCGATCTGCGGCGTGCGCGCGGCGGTGCAGGGCTTCGAGAACCTTCCCGCGACCGCGGTCATCCTGCTTCCCAAGCACCAGTCGACCTGGGAAACGTTCGCGTTCCCGACCTTGATGCCGCGGCCGCTTTGCTACGTGTTCAAGCGTGAGCTGCTGTTCATTCCGTTCTTCGGCTGGGCGATGGCGCGCATGGACCTGATCCACATCGACCGCAGCAAGCGCGCCGAGGCGTGGGCCAAGGTCGCCGAGCAGGGGCGGCGCTACATGGCACAAGGCAACTGGGTGATCATGTTCCCGGAAGGCACGCGCACGCCGCGCGGCAGCAAGGGGACCTACAAGGTCGGCGGCACGCGGCTCGCCGTCGAGACCGGGCGGCCGGTCGTGCCGATCGCCGTCACGTCGGCGCGCTGCTGGCCGCGTAAGAGCTTTCTGCTCCGACCCGGCGTGATCGACATCTCGATCGGCCGACCGATCGAGCCCGCCGGGCGCAGCGCCGAAGACCTGATGCGCGAGGTCGAGCGCTGGATCGAGGCCGAGATGCGCCGCCTCGACCCCGAGGCGTACGCTTCCAGCGCGCGATGACGTCGATGCTTCGCCGCGGCCTGCGCCGGATCGTCGACGTGCTCCAGCTCGGCCTGTTCGACGAGCCCGTCACGCCCGCGCCGGCACCCGCGCCGCCGGTCGCCGACGGGGCATGGCGCCATCCGCAGGCGACCCGCGAAGCCGTGCTCGACGGCCGCCGCCTGGCGTTTCGTCTCGTTCGTGTGCGCCGACGCAGCATCGGCTTCGTCGTCGATGGCGACGGGCTCACGGTGCGGGCGCCGACGCGCGTCAGCCTGCGCGAGATCGATGCCGCCGTGCACGAGAAGCGGCGCTGGATCGTCGCCCGGATCGCCGAGCAGCGCGAGCGCGCCGCGCGCGTCGCCGCGGCGCGCATCGTCTGGCGCGACGGCGCGACGATCGACTACCTCGGCGCGCCGCTCGCGATCGTCCTCGATCGGGGTCGCCCGCTCGGCGCCGAGCACGCGGCGCTGATCGAGGGAGCCCCGCCGACGGACACGCGCCGGCTTCTCGTCGGCTTGCCGCGCGACGCCGGCGAGGAGCGCATCCGCGACGCGGTGCAGAGCTGGCTGCAGCGCGAGGCGCGGCGCGTCTTCGCTGCGCGCGCCGCCCACTTCGCCGAGCGACTCGGCGTTCGCGTCACGCGGCTCGCGCTCTCGTCGGCGGCGACGCGCTGGGGCAGCGCGAGCGCGGACGGCTCGGTGCGCCTGCACTGGCGGCTGATCGAGCATCCGCTCGCGACGATCGACTACGTCGTCGCCCACGAGCTCGCGCACCTGCGCGAGATGAACCACGGGCCGCGCTTCTGGAAGCTCGTCGGGTCGGTCGTCCCCGACCACGCAGAGCAGCGCGCGAAGCTGCGCCAGGCCGGGCGCGCCGAGGCCTGAGCGATCTCAGAGGGCGCGGAAGCGGATCACGCCGTCGGCGCCGAAGATCCGTTCGAGCTTGCCGGCATACCAGAGCGCGTGCAGGTGGGCGATCGACTCGCCGATCGCGAAGGTCATCTGGTGCAGATCGAGCGGGCGCTTGAAGAGCACCGGGACGAGCTCGAAGGCGCTCTGCGGCGCCGCGGCGCAGGCGGCGATCGTTTCGGCGAAGCGCTCGTCGTGGTGCGCCTGCAGCTGGTCGATCCGGGTGTGCAGTCCCTTGAACGGCAGCCCGTGCGAGGGCAGGACGATGACGCCGGGATCGATCGCGCGCATGCGCTCGATCGACGAGAGATAGAGCGTCAGCGGATCGGCCTCGGGCTCGACGTCGACGACGCTGACGTTGGTCGAGATGCGCGGCAGCACCATGTCGCCGCTGATCAGGATGCGCTTGGATTCGCAGTGGAACGAGATGTGCTCGGGCGCGTGGCCGTAGCCGACGTGGCAGGTCCAGTCGGCACGGTCGGCGCCGCTGCCGATCGCGATCCGCCGGCCGTCGAGCAGGCGCCGGTACGACGCGGGGACGTCGGGCACGAGGCTCTTGTAGTAGTTGCTGCGCGCCGCGACGCCGCCGACCTTCTCGCGGTCCGCGGCCATCCCGTGCTGCGCCATGAACGCGGCCGAGAGCGGCCCGCCGAAGCCGGCGCTCGCGCTGGTCGCGATGCGGGCGATGCCGAAGTCGGTCGCGCTGATCCACAGGCGCGCGTTCCAGCGCTCGCACAGCCAGTGCGCCGAGCCGATGTGGTCGGGATGCATGTGGGTGACGATGACGCGCAGCACCGGCAGGCCGCCGAGTGCGGTCGCGAACAGCTCCTCCCAGGCAGCGCGCGTCGCCGCGTTGTCGATGCCGCAGTCGACGATCGCCCAGCCTTCCTGCGCCGGCTCGCCGCCCTCGGCGGGACGCGAATCGCGCAGCAGCCAGACGTTGATGTGATTGAGCGCGAACGGCAGCGTCATGCGCGCCCAGAGCACGCCCGGAGCGACCTCGATCGCGCGACCGGGCTCCGGCGTCTCGGTGCCGAGGCAGTAGTCGAGCTGCTTCTCGAGTTCGTTCATCGCCACGCCGGCCCCTTACACTTTCGCACTTTACGTAAACGTCAACCCCCGAGTTTAGTTGCTCATGCCTGCCGCCGCCGGATCGCGCGCTGCGCGCCGCCTGCTGACGCCGCCCGCTGCGCCGACGTTCTCGATCGGCGAGCTGGCGCGCGAGTTCGGCCTGACGACGCGGGCGATCCGCTTCTACGAGGACTGCGGCCTGCTCGCGCCGGCGCGCGCCGGCCGCAACCGCATCTACACCGCGCGCGACCGCGCGCGCCTGACGCTCACCCTGCGCGGCAAGCGCCTCGGCCTCAAGCTCACCGAGGTCAAGGAGCTCGTCGACATGTACGAGACGCGGCGCGACACCGACGCGCAGCTGCGCCGCTTCGTCGACGTCCTGGCGCGCCAGCGGGCGCAGCTCGAGACGCGCCTCGCCGAGCTGCGCACGACGCTCGACGAAGTCGTCGCGCAGGAAGCTTCGGCGCGGCGCGCGCTGCGCTCGCGGAGCCGCGCTTGAGCGCCGCGCCCGCATTCCCCGCCGCGCTCACCGACACGCGCGCATTCGCGATCGCGCGGGCGATGCTCGAGGGCTTCGACAAGCACTATCGCCTGTTCCGCCAGGCGAGCGCCGAGGCCAAGGGGCGCTTCGAGGCGGCCGACTGGCACGGCCAGCAGCGTGCGCAGGCGCAGCGGATCGAGTACTACGACCGGCGCGTCGAGGAAGCGACCGAGCGACTGCAGAGCGAGTTCGCCGCAGCGACCTTGCCGATGGAGATCTGGCAGCAGGTCAAGCTGCACTACATCGGCCTGCTCATCAACCACTACCAGCCCGAGTGCGCCGAGACCTTCTTCAACTCGGTGACGACCAAGATCCTGCACCGCAGCTACTTCCACAACGACTTCATCTTCGTCCGCTCGGCGGTCTCGACCGACCACCTCGAGAACGACGAGCCGGCGGCGCTGCCGACCTACCGCGCGTACTACCCGACGCGGGCGACGCTGATCGAGACCTGGCACCGCGTGGTCACGAACTTCCAGCTCGAGCGCGAATTCGAGGACCTCGGGCGCGACGTCCGGTCGGTGATGGAGGCGGTCGACGCGCAGCTCGGCGATTTCCGGATGCGCACCAACTTCCAGATTCAGGTGCTGTCGTCGCTCTTCTTCCGCAACAAGGGCGCCTACGTCGTCGGCAAGATCATCAACGGCTTTCACGAGATGCCGTTCGCGCTGCCGATCCTGCACGGCGCGTCGGGCGACCTGGTGATTGACGCCGCGCTCTTCGGCGAGGACGACTTGCAGCTTGTCTTCAGCTTTGCGCGCGCTTACTTCATGGTGGCGATGGAGGTGCCTTCGGCGTACGTGCAGTTCCTGCGCTCGCTGATGCCGAGGAAGCCCCGCTCCGAGCTCTACAGCGCGCTCGGCCTGCAGAAGCAGGGCAAGAGCCTGTTCTACCGCGACCTCCTGATGCACATGCGCCATTCGTCGGACAAGTTCCGCATCGCGCCCGGCATCAAGGGGATGGTGATGCTGGTCTTCGACCTGCCGAGCTATCCGTACGTGTTCAAGGTCATCAAGGACTTCTTCCCGGTGCAGAAGGAGACGACGCGCGAGCTGATCAAGGGCAAGTACCTGCTCGTCAAGCGCCACGACCGCGTCGGCAGGATGGCCGACACGCTCGAGTACAGCGACGTCGCCTTTCCGCTCGCCCGCTTCGACGAGGAGCTGGTCGCCGAGCTGCGCCACTTCTGCGCCAGCCTCGTCGAGGAGGACCGCGACGCGCTCGTGATCCGCCACGTCTATATCGAGCGGCGCATGATTCCGCTCAACATCTACCTGCAGGAGGCGACTCGCGAGCAGATCGCGGCGGTCGTCGTCGAGTACGGCAACGCGATCAAGGACCTCGTGCGCGCCGACATCTTCCCCGGCGACATGCTGTGGAAGAACTTCGGCGTGACGCGCCACGGCAAGGTCGTCTTCTACGACTACGACGAGATCGAGTACCTGACCGAGTGCAACTTCAGGAAGGTCCCCGAGGCGCGCACCGAGGAAGACGAGATGTCGGCCGAGGTCTGGTACAAGGTCGGCCCGAAGGACGTCTTCCCCGAGACGTTCGGGCCGTTCCTGCTCGGCAACCCGGCGGTGCGCGAGGTCTTCATGGCGCACCATGCCGACCTGCTCGACCCGGCGTTCTGGCAAGGCCACAAGCAGGACATCCTGGCCGGCTACGTGCATGATGTCTT
>DASXXO010000264.1:0-14423 GCA_036503045.1 Caldimonas sp.
GCGGCGTCGGATGTCATCGAAGGATCGTCATGAAACTCGAAGGTTCCTGTCATTGTGGCGCGGTGCGTTTCTCGGTCGAGGCCGACAGCGCCGTGCCGTTCATGCATTGTCATTGTTCGATCTGCCGCAAGACCGCCGGCAGCGGCGGCTACGGCATCAATCTCGGCGCGCGCTTCGAGACGCTCAAGGTCACCGGCGAGCAGCACCTCGGCCGCTACCACGCGCTGATCCGCAATCCGGGCCAGCGCGCCCGGCGCTCCAAGGCCGAGCGACGCTTCTGCCTGAAGTGCGGCAGCGCGCTCTGGCTCTGGGATCCGCGCTGGCCAGACCTCGTCCACCCGCACGCCTCGGCGATCGACACCCCGTTACCCAAGCCCCCCGAGGTCGTCGAGGCTGCGCTCGACTTCGCCGCGCCGTGGGTCGATGTGCCGCGCGGCAAGGGCCATGTGCACGCACGCCGCTGGCCCGACGAGTCGCTCGAAGACTGGCACAAGCGCCATCGCCTCTGGAGCCCGTGACGGACCTGCGCGCACCGGCGTCGGGCGCGCCTCAAGGTCCGGCCGCGCGGTGGCCGAAGATCGCGCTGCCGATCCGCACCATCGTCGCGCCTTCGAGGATCGCCGCCTCGAGGTCGTCGCTCATTCCGGCCGAGAGCGTGTCGAGCGCGAGGCCGCCGGCACGCAGCGACTCAAAGCAGCCGCGCAGGATGCGGTGCGGCGCGCGCTGCGCATCGAGGCCGACGGCGGGCGCCGGAATCGCCATCAGGCCGCGCAGGCGAAGGCCTGGCAGCGCCGCGACCGCGTGCGCGAGCGGCGCGAGCGCCGCGGGCGCAACGCCGCTCTTGGTCGCCTCGCCGCTCACGTTGACCTGCAGGCAGACCGAAAGCGGCAGCAGCGTCGGCGGGCGCTGCGCGCTCAGTCGCTCGGCGAGCTGCAACCGATCGATCGCATGCACCCAGTCGAAGCTCTCGGCGACGACGCGCGTCTTGTTGCTCTGCGGCGGTCCGATCAGGTGCCATTCGGGGCGTGGCACGAGATCGGCGAGCGCCGCGATCTTGGCGAGCGCTTCCTTGACGTAGTTCTCGCCGAAGAGGCGCTGGCCTGCGGCGTGCGCAGCAGCGACCGCGTCGGCATCGAAGGTCTTGCTCACGGCAAGCAACGTGACGCTTTCCACGGGGCGTCCAGCGGCCTCACATGCGCTTGCAATGCGCGCATGCACCTGGGCGAGCTTGTCTGCGATCATTGCGTCTCTGCGCCGCGCGGGCATCGCGGCCCCGCTTGCGTTCGGTGCCCTTCGGCACGCACTTCCCACTGAGTCATGGACATCACACAACTGCTGGCGTTCTCGGTCAAGAACAAGGCCTCGGACCTGCACCTGTCGGCCGGCCTACCGCCGATGATCCGCGTCCACGGCGACGTGCGCCGCATCAACGTCGACCCGCTCGAGCACAAGCAGGTGCACGACATGGTGTACGACATCATGAACGACACGCAGCGCAAAAACTACGAGGAGTCGCTCGAGTGCGACTTCTCGTTCGAGATCCAGGGGCTGGCGCGCTTCCGCGTCAACGCGTTCAACCAGAACCGCGGCGCCGGTGCCGTGTTCCGGACCATTCCCTCGAAGATCCTGACGCTCGAGCAGCTCAACTGCCCGCCGATCTTCGCCGAGCTCTCGCTCAAGCCGCGCGGCATGGTGTTGTGCACCGGGCCGACCGGCTCGGGCAAGTCGACGACGCTCGCGGCGATGGTCAACCACCTGAACGAGAACGAGTTCGGCCACATCCTGACGGTCGAGGACCCGATCGAGTTCGTCCACGACTCGAAGAAGTGCCTGATCAACCAGCGCGAGGTCGGGCCGCACACGCTTTCGTTCGCGAACGCGCTGCGCTCGGCGCTGCGCGAGGACCCCGACTGCATCCTGGTCGGCGAGATGCGCGACCTGGAGACGATCCGCCTCGCGCTGACCGCGGCGGAGACCGGCCACTTGGTGTTCGGCACCCTGCACACCTCGAGCGCGGCCAAGACCGTCGACCGCATCGTCGACGTCTTCCCGGCGGCCGAGAAGGAGATGGTCCGCTCGATGCTCTCGGAGTCGCTGATCGGCGTGATCTCGCAGACGCTGCTCAAGACCAAGGACGGCGCCGGCCGCGTTGCCGCGCACGAGATCATGCTGGGCACCGCCGCGATCCGGAACCTGATCCGCGAGAACAAGGTCGCGCAGATGTACTCCTCGATCCAGACCGGCAACAACATCGGCATGCAGACGCTCGACCAGAACCTCGCCGACCTCGTGCGCCGCAACATCGTGTCGCCCGCCGAGGCGCGCGCCAAGGCGAAGTTCCCGGAAAACTTCCCTGGCTGAGCCTCGTAAAGGAACGACATGGAACGCGACCAGGCATCGAAATTCATCAACGACCTGCTACGCCTGATGGTGTCGCGCAACGGCTCCGACCTCTTCCTCACCGCCGACTTCCCGCCCGCGATCAAGGTCGACGGCAAGGTCACCAAGGTCTCGCCGCAGCCGCTCACCGGCCAGCACACGCTGGCCCTGACGCGCTCGATCATGAACGATAAGCAGGCGGCCGAGTTCGAGCGCACCAAGGAGTGCAACTTCGCGGTCGCGCCGCAGGGCATCGGGCGCTTTCGCGTCAACGCGTTCGTCCAGCAGGGCAATGTCGGCCTCGTGATGCGGACGATCCCGCAGGTGCTGCCGACGATCGACAGCATGAACCTGCCGCACATCCTGAAGGATGTCGCGATGACCAAGCGCGGCTTGGTCATCTTCGTCGGCGCCACTGGCTCGGGCAAGAGCACGTCGCTCGCGGCGATGGTCGACCATCGCAACGAGAACTCGTTCGGCCACATCATCACGATCGAGGACCCGGTCGAATTCGTGCATCCGCACAAGAACTGCATCGTGACCCAGCGCGAGGTCGGCATCGACACCGACGGCTGGGGCATCGCCCTGAAGAACACGCTGCGCCAGGCCCCCGACGTCATCCTGATGGGCGAGATCCGCGACCGCGAAACGATGGAGCACGCGGTCGCGTTCGCCGAGACCGGCCACCTCTGCCTGGCGACGCTGCACGCCAACAGCGCGAACCAGGCGCTCGACCGGATCATCAACTTCTTCCCCGAGGAGCGGCGCGCGCAGCTGCTGATGGACCTCTCGCTCAACCTGAAGTCGCTGGTCTCGCAGCGCTTGCTACCGCGCCAGGAAGGCAAGGGCCGGGTCGCGGCGGTCGAGATCATGCTCAACACGCCGCTCATCTCCGATCTGATCTTCAAGGGCGAGGTCGCCGAGATCAAGGAGCTCATGAAGCGCTCGCGCGAGCTCGGCATGCAGACCTTCGACCAGTCCCTGTTCGACCTCTACGAAAGCCAGGCCGTCACCTACGAAGACGCGCTGCGCAACGCCGATTCGGTCAACGATTTGCGCCTGCAGATCAAGCTGCACAGCCAGCGCTCGCGCTCGAGCGACCTGAACGCCGGTACCGAGCACATGCAGATCATGAAATAAAGGGGGCTTCGCTGAGCTATAAACGGCCTCTACGAGGCCGTTTTCCTTTATGTCAATGACCACCAGAACCTACGAAGCCGTCCCCGCCCGCGATGTCGCCTTTCTGGGCCTCGGGGTGATGGGCTATCCGATGGCAGGCCATCTCGCGGCGGCGGGACACCGCGTCACGGTCTACAACCGCACCGCAGCGAAGGCCGCCGAATGGGTCGCGAAGCACGGGGGCAAGAGCGCGCCGACGCCCGCCGACGCGGCACGGGCAGCCGAGCTCGTGTTCGCCTGCGTCGGCAACGACGACGACCTGCGCTCGGTGACGCTCGGTACGAGCGGCGCCTTCGCCGGCATGCGCTCGGGCGCGATCTTCGTCGACCACACGACGGCGTCGGCCGCGGTCGCGCGCGAGCTCGCCGCCGCGGCGTCGGCCAAGGGGCTGCGTTTCGTCGACGCACCGGTCTCGGGCGGCAACCTCGGTGCGATCAACGGCGCACTCACCGTGATGTGCGGCGGCGACGCGGCCGGGTTCGCCGAGGCGAAGCCGGTCGCGATGGCGTTCGCCAAGGCGATGACGCTGCTCGGCCCGAGCGGCTCGGGGCAGCTCGCCAAGATGGTCAACCAGATCGCGATCGCCGGGCTAGCGCAGGGCTTGTCGGAAGCGATCGCCTTCGGCCAGAAGGCCGGCCTCGACATGAAGGCCGTGCTCGAGGTGATCGGCAATGGCGCAGCCCAGAGCTGGCAGATGGACAACCGCGGGCCGACGATGATCGAAGGCAAGTTCGACTTCGGCTTCGCGGTCGACTGGATGAGGAAGGATCTCGGCATCGCGCTCGAGGAGGCGCGCCGCAACGGAGCGCGCCTGCCGGTGACGGCGCTGGTCGACCAGTTCTACGCGGACATCCAGGCGGCGGGCGGCAGCCGCAACGACACGTCGAGCCTGATCAAGCGCTTGCGCTGAGCGCCGGCCGCGCGCTCAGGGCGCGCTCGCCGCGCTCGCCGGCTTGGCGGGCGGCTTCGGCTGCATGTTCGCGAGCTCGGCCTCGGTGAGGATCTCGAACACCTTCACCACTTTGACGACGCCGTTCACGCCGCGCGCGACCTCGGCTGCGCGGTTCGCCTCGCGCTCGGTCACCCGGCCCATCAGATAGACGACGCGGCGGTGCGTCACGACCTTGATCGAGTTCGAGATCAGGTCCTTCGCGTCGATGATGCTCGCTTTCACCTGGGTCGTCAGGAGCGTATCCCGGGAGCGCTCGCCGAAGGTCGCCGCCGGCCCGATGTTCAGCTCGTTGACGACCGAAACGACGTTGTCGATGCGCGCGACCACCTGCTCGACGGTGGTCTTGTCGGCCTCGCTCGGCACTTGGCCGGTGAGCAGCACCATGCGGTTGTAGCTGGTGACAGCGACGCTCACCCGCCCGTCGGGGAAGGCCTGGTCGAGACGGCCGCTCGCCTTAACCGCGATCGCTTCGTCGTCGACCTGCGCCCCCGACGTGCGGCGATCGGTCGCGACCACCGCGGTACCGACCACGGCCGTGCCGACCACGACCGCGGCGCATCCGGCAAGAAGCGCGACGGCGACCAAAGCAGCGAGGAAGGATCGGGCGGGCAGGCGAAAGTGCGGGCCGCGGGTCATGTGTTGTCCTCTTCCCCGAGCAGTTGCAGGTCGACCGCGTCGCACATGCAATGCAGCACGAGAAGATGGATCTCCTGGATACGAGCGGTGCGCTCGTGCGGAACGCAGATGTGGACGTCGGTCTCGGTCAGTCGCTCGCGCATCTTGCCGCCGGCGTTGCCGGTGAGGGCGATCACCGTCATCTCCTTGGCGCGCGCAGCGTCGATTGCCGCGAGCACGTTGGCCGAGTTGCCGCTGGTCGACATCGCCAGCAGGATGTCGCCCGGCGCACCGATCGCCTCGACCTGCTTGGCGAAGATCGCCTCGTAGCCGTAGTCGTTGCCGACCGCCGTGAGGATCGAGGTGTCGACGGTCAGAGCGATCGCCGCGAGGCCGGGGCGCTCGCGCTCGAAGCGGCCGACGAACTCGGCGGCGAAGTGCTGCGCGTCGGCGGCCGAGCCGCCGTTGCCGCAGGCAAGCACCTTGCCGCCACCGGTGATGCAGCCGATGAGCGCGCTCACCGCATCGGCGATCGGCTTGGAGAGCACTTCGGCCGCCGCGTACTTCAGGTCCGCGCTGTCGAAGAACTGCTGCTGGATGCGTTGCTCGAGCATGGGCACGGATGATATGACACGCCCTTCGCCGCCCGGTTCAGGCGATCTTCGCCAGCCCGCTTCGAAGGCGGCGCGCAGCCATTTCGATCCGTTCGGCGTCGATCGCGAGGACGTCGAACCGGCGACGGGACGGGTTCGCAAGCCGGCGCCGGAAACGGCCCGCCGCGAACACGAGGCGCTGCCGCTTGGCGGCGCCGACGCTTGCCGCGGCGCCGCCGAAACGACTGTCGCTGCGCACGCGAACCTCACTGAAGACGGTGGTGCCGTCGCGGTCGCACCTGACGAGATCGACCTCGCCGGCGCGCGCACGGCCCGTGCGCGACGCGATAATCGCGCCGCACCAGCACCAGCCCCGCGGCACCGAGATGGCCCACGCGCGCTTCGGCGGCGTCGCCGAGCGCCTTCGTCGTGGGCTGGGTCGTCATCGTGGTCCGTGCGCCGGAGGTCTCATCAGTCCCGAGGGATCTAAGCTCGTCGAGGCCGCCGCAGCGGCCGCCGCCGGCCAGCAGTATCCCGTGGCCGCGCTCTACGTCGTCGCGACGCCGATCGGCAACCTCGCCGACCTGACGCTGCGCGCGCTGCACGTGCTCGCGCTGGTCGATGCAGTCGCCTGCGAGGACACCCGCCACAGCGCTGCGCTGCTGCGCCACTTCGCGATCACCAAGCCGTTGATTGCCGTGCACGAGCACAACGAGCGCTCCGCCGCAGGGGGGGTCCTCGCGCGGCTCGCGCGCGGCGAGCGCGTCGCCTACGTCAGCGACGCCGGGACGCCGGCGGTGAGCGATCCCGGCGCCGAGCTCGTCGCCGCGGTGCGCGCTGCAGGATTGCGCGTCGTGCCGATCCCGGGCGCGAGCAGCGCGCTCGCCGCTCTCTCGGCGGCCGGCGACGCCGGCGCGGACGCGTTCGCGGTGGTCGGGTTTCTGCCGGCACGCGGCAGCGAGCGCACGCGCGCGGTCGACGTGCTCGCACGCGAGCGCGCCACGCAGGTCGTGTTCGAGGCGCCGCACCGGATCGAATCGCTCGCCGCCGCGCTGGCGTCGACGTGTCCCGATCGCCCGCTGACGCTTTGCCGCGAGCTGACCAAGCAGTTCGAGACGATCGTCACGATGGCCGCGCGGGCGCTGCCGCCATGGCTCGCCGCCGACGCCAATCGTGCGCGCGGCGAGTTCGTGCTCGTGCTGCACGCCATCGGCGCTTCCGATGCTGCGCTCGCCGAGACCGCGCACGATGCGGTGCTGATGCCGCTCCTGACGGCCCTGCCGCTCAAGCAGGCAGTCGCGCTCGCCGGCGAGATCACGGGCGCGGCGCGCAACGCGCTGTACGCGCGCGCGCTCGCGCTGAAAGAGCGCGGCGCGTCCGCCGACGCACCGCGCTAGGCTTCACGGCTTGGGCGCGACCTGGGCATCGTGCTTCTGCACGTAGATGTCCTTGCTCGCGTGGTTCTGGATGCGATGGAGCTGCTGGCGCTCCTTCGCGGTCACGGTGCCGCCAGACTTGTCCTTGGCCTCGACGGTGGCGATGCGCGCCTGCTGCTTGTCCAAGCGGGTCGTCTCGCGCGCGGTGAGCTGGCCGGAGGCGACGCCGGCGTCGATTCGGGCCTGCTGGTTCGCCTCGCGCTGGTCGATGCGCGGCGTCGCGGTTCCTGCGGCGAAAGCGCCGAACGAGGCGATCGCTAACGCGACGCCGCCGGCCAAAGTCGTGAACTTGTGCATGGTGCTGTCCTTCGGGTTGAGGTTGAATGGAACAGTGGGTTGCGAGTCCCGCCCGTCCACAACCCCCGCGCTGCGCAGCGCCGACCCTGAGCTGGTAAAGGCCGCCGTAAAGATCCGTGAAACGACCTGCCTCCTACAATCGGAGCACCGGTCCCGAGCCTCTGCATGATCTCCCGCGAACCCACCATCGAGCGCCTCGCCATCGCCCGCGCGCTCCTGCTCGAGCCGTTCGGCCTCGACGAAGGCAAGCTCGCGCAGGCGCTCGCGACCATCTCCGCGCACCGCGTCGACGAGGCCGATCTCTACTTCCAGTACACGCGCAGCGAAGGCTGGAGTCTCGAGGAAGGCATCGTCAAGAGCGGCAGCTTCGGCATCGACCAGGGCGTCGGCGTACGCGCGGTCGCGGGCGAGAAGACGGCGTTTGCGTATTCCGACGACATCTCCGAGGCGGCCCTGCTCGACGCGGCGCGCACGGTGCGCACGATCGCCGCGGCGGGGCAGAGCCGACGCGTCAAGGTCGGGGTGAAGCCGTCGTTCGCCGCCAGCCGCGTGCTCTACGCGCCGATGGATCCGATCGCGACGCTCGACAGCACGCAGAAGGTGGCGCTGCTCGAGAAGGTCGAGCGGCTCGCGCGCAGCAAGGACCCGCGCATCGTCCAGGTGATGGCAGGCCTCGCGAGCGAGTACGACGTGGTCCTCGTCGCGCGTGCCGACGGCACCATCGCTGCCGACGTGCGGCCGCTGGTGCGCCTCTCGCTCACCGTGATCGCCGAGCAGACGATCGACGGCGTCGTGCGGCGTGAATCGGGCAACGGCGGCGGCGGCGGCCGCTTCGGCCTCGGCTACTTCCAGGGCGAGGTGATCGAAAGCTACGTGAGCGCGGCCGTCCATGCGGCGCTCACCAACCTCGAGTCGCGGCCGGCGAAGGCGGGGCTGATGAGCGTCGTCCTCGGGCCGGGCTGGCCGGGCGTGCTGCTGCACGAGGCGATCGGCCACGGGCTCGAGGGCGACTTCAATCGCAAGGGCGCGAGCGCGTTCACCGGGCGCATCGGGCAGCGCGTCGCGGCCAAGGGCGTGACCGTGCTCGACGACGGCACCCTCCCCGACCGGCGCGGCTCGCTCAACGTCGACGACGAGGGAAACGCAACGCAAAGGAGCGTGCTGATCGAGGACGGCATCCTGCGCGGCTACATGCAGGACGCGATGAACGCGCGGCTGATGAAGGTCGCGCCGACCGGCAACGGACGGCGCGAGAGCTACGCCGCGGTGCCGATGCCGCGCATGACCAACACCTACATGCTCGGCGGCAAGCAATCGAAGGACGAGATCCTCGCCGGCCTGAAGCGCGGCCTCTACGCCACCAACTTCGGCGGCGGCCAGGTCGACATCACGAGCGGCAAGTTCGTCTTCTCGGCGAGCGAGGCGTTCTGGGTCGAGAACGGCAAGATCCAGTACCCGGTGAAGGGCGCGACGCTGATCGGCAACGGCCCCGACGCGCTGACGCGCGTCAGCGCGATCGGCGACGACATGAGCCTCGACACCGGCGTCGGCGTCTGCGGCAAGGAAGGGCAGAGCGTGCCGGTCGGGGTCGGCCAGCCGACGCTGCGCATCGACCGGCTGACCGTCGGCGGCACCGCTTAAGCGTTCTTCGTTGCGACCACGCGCACGTCGAGCGTCGGCAAGCCGGCGATCGAGCCCTGCATGAGGTCGCCCGGCACCACCGGGCCGACGTTTTCCGGGGTGCCGCTGTAGATCAGGTCGCCGGGGAACAATTCGAATGCCTGCGACAGCTTCGCGATCTGCTCGGCGACGCTCCAGGTCATCATGTTGAGGTCGGCGCTCTGCTTCGTGACGCCGTTGACCTTGAGCGTGATCGCGCCCTTAGTGAAGTGGCCGACGTCGGCGACGCGGTGCAGCGGGCCCATCGGCGCCGAGTGGTCGAAGCTCTTGCCGATCTCCCACGGCTTCTTCTCGTCGCCCATCGCCCGCTGCAGATCGCGCCGCGTCATGTCGAGGCCGATCGTGTAGCCGAAGACGAGGTCGAGCGACTGCTCGACCGGAACGTTCCTGCCGCCCTTGCCGAGCGCGGCGACGAGTTCGATCTCATAATGGTAGTTCTTGGTCAGGGGCGGATAAGGATGGTCGGCCGTCGTGCCGACGGCAACGAACTGGATCGCGTCGCTCGGCTTCTGGAAGAAGAACGGCGGCTCGCGGTTCGGGTCGGAGCCCATCTCGCGCGCGTGCGCGGCATAGTTGCGGCCGATGCAGTAAATCCGCCGCACCGGAAACATCTCGCTGGTGCCCGCGATCGGCAGCACCGGCTGCGGCACGGCGAACACGGTGCGCGCAGAGTCGCCGGCCGAACCGCCAGCGCCCGCCGACGCGCAGCCCGCGAGCGCCGCGACGGCGGCGGCGCTGCCTGTAGACAACACCTTTCTTCGATCCATGACTTCGGTCTCCTCTTCACGTTGACGGGACGCCGTGGCGCCGTGCTACATTCGCGCCCATGCGTTCACTCGCCTGGTTCTTTGCCTATTTTGCGTTCTCGCACCGCTCGGCGGATGGAGAGGCAGGCGCGTAGGCAACAGGCGCACACCGAATCCAAGACCGCCGGGCAACCCCCGGCGGTCTTTTTTTGGGCCTTGAACTTAACCCCCGTAGGAGCGACGACGTCATGAGGACGAACAGCAAACCGGCCAGCGAGAGTGCGTATGGCGGCGGCGAGCGCACCAGCCGGACCGACGACCTGCGGATCGAGAACGTGACGCCGCTGCCGCCGCCCGAGCACCTGATCCGCTTCTTCCCGATCGCCGGAACGCCCGTCGAGCAGCAGATCGGGACGACGCGTGAGGCGATCCGCCGAATCATGCGCCGCGAGGACGACCGTCTCCTCGTCATCATGGGCCCGTGCTCGATCCACGACCCGCTCGCCGCGGTCGAGTACGCGCGAAAGCTGAAGGCCGAGCGTGATCGCTTCGCGGCAACGCTCGAGATCGTCATGCGCGTGTACTTCGAAAAGCCCCGCACGACGGTCGGCTGGAAGGGGCTCATCAACGACCCCTACCTCGACGAGACCTACCGCATCGACGAGGGCTTGCGCATCGGGCGCCAGCTCCTGCTCGAGATCAACAAGCTCGGCATGCCGGCCGGCAGCGAATTCCTCGACGTCATCTCGCCGCAATACCTCGGCGACTTGATCGCTTGGGGCGCGATCGGCGCGCGCACGACCGAGAGCCAGGTGCACCGCGAGCTCGCCTCGGGGCTGTCGGCGCCGATCGGCTTCAAGAACGGCACCGACGGCAACATCAAGGTCGCGATCGACGCGATCCAGGCGGCGGCGCGTGCGCACCACTTCCTGTCGGTGCACAAGAACGGCCAGGTCGCGATCGTCGAGACGCGCGGCAACGCCGACTGTCACCTGATCCTGCGCGGCGGCAAGACGCCGAACTACGACGCCGCTTCCGTCGCCGCGGCATGCAAGGAGATCGAGGCCGCCAGGCTGCCATGCACGCTGATGGTCGACTGCAGCCACGCCAACAGCGGCAAGCTCCACGCGCGCCAGGTCGAGGTCGCGCGCGACGTCGCGGCGCAGCTCGCTGCGGGCAGCCGCTGCATCTTCGGCGTGATGGTCGAGAGCCACCTGCACGCAGGGGCGCAGCGGTTTGCCGCCGGCAAGGACGATCCGGCCAAGCTCGTCTACGGCCAGAGCATCACCGACGCGTGCCTCGGCTGGGACGACTCGGTGCGCGTGCTCGAGACGCTGAGCGAAGCGGCCACGGCGCGCCGTGCGATTGCACCTGCGCTCGCGTCGGCCGCTGTTTGACGGCCCGCCGATCCGCGGTTTCAATCGGGCCATGCGCGCACTACAGATCAGCCGCCGCCGCCTGCTCGCCGGCGGCGCGGGCGTCGTCGCCGCGATCGGCCTGCCGTTGGTCGCCTGCGCCCGCGGCCTGCCGCAGATGACCGATGGCCCGTTCTACCCGCCCCTCGCGTACCGCGCACGCTCGCTCGACTGGGATGCCGACCTCACGACCGTGCGCGGCCGCGACGCCGACGGCCGCACGATCGACGGCGCCGACGTCGAGATCTGGCAGTGCGACGCGTTCGGCAGTTACCGCCACCCCCGCGGCGCCGGCGCACGCATCGACGCCGGCTTCCAGGGCTTTGGCAGCACGCGCAGCGACGCGCGCGGCGTCTATCGCTTCCTGACGATCCGCCCGGTGCCGTATCCGGGCCGCACGCCGCACATCCACGTCAAGCTGCGCCATCCGGCGTTCGGCGAAGTCACGTCGCAGCTGTTCGTCGCCGGCGAGCCTGGCAACGCCGGCGACTTTCTGTACCGGAGCCTCGGTGACGCCGATCGCAAGGAGGTCGAGTTGCGCCTGCGCAAGCCCGCGGCGGGCGAGCCGGTGGCGTGGGTCGCCGAGCGCGACCTCGTCGTCGCGCGTTAGTTCTCGGAGTCGCTCGCTAGCTCTCGACGTCGCGCGCGAGCCGCTCGCTCTGCCAATAGACGTCGTCGCCGCCGAGGCCGTCGAGGTTGGCGCGGTTGAGGACGCGGGCGAGGACGAACAGCAGATCGCTCAGCCGGTTGAGGTACTGGCGCGCTTCGGCGCGCACGGTATCGGTTTGCGCGAGCGCGACCAGCGAGCGTTCGGCGCGCCGCGCGACCGTGCGGCCGACGTGGGCGAGCGCAGCGCTGCGCGTGCCCGCGGGCAGGATGAATTCCTTCAGGCGCGGCAGCGTGGCGTTGTAGTGCGCGAGCGCTTCGTCGAGTCGCGCGACCGCCTCGCCCTTCACCAGCGCATAGCCCGGGATCGACAGCTCGCCGCCGAGGTTGAACAGCTCGTGCTGGACGACGACGAGGAGCTGGCGCACGTCGTCGGGAAGCGGCTCCGCGAGGAGCACGCCCAGATTGGAGTTGAGCTCGTCGACGTCGCCGAGTGCGGCGATGCGGGCGTGGCTCTTGGCGACGCGCGTGCCGTCGCCGAGGCCGGTCGTTCCGTCATCGCCGGTGCGGGTCGCGATCTGCGTCAGGCGATTCGCCATGGTCGAGGCATCGTAGCAGCGGCCGACCAGCGTCCGCGCGCGAAGGAGGGCGGCTTCCTACAATGCCCCTTCGGCCGCGCGCCGAGGAGCCCGCCATGAACGCACCGCTGCCCGCCCATCTGATGCCCCGCCTCGCGCCGCGAGCGGTCCCGGCGGAGATGATCGAGGCGCTGAAGAAGCTCTTCGGCGACCGCTGCTCGACGGCGCTCGCCGTGCGCGAGCAGCACGGCCGCGACGAGTCGCCGATCGACGCGCCGCCGCCGGAAGCGGTCGTCTTCTGCGAGAGCACGGACGAGGTCGTGCAGGTCGTCAAGCTCGCCGACCGCCACGCCGTGCCGGTGATCCCGTTCGGCGTCGGCTCGTCGCTCGAAGGCCACCTGCTCGCGGTCCAGGGCGGCGTCAGCCTCGACCTCTCGCGCATGAACAAGGTGCTCGCGGTCAACGCCGAGGACCTCACGGTTACCGTGCAGGCGGGCGTGACGCGGATGCAGGTCGACGACGAGATTCGTCACACGGGTCTTTTCTTCCCGATCGACCCCGGCGCCGACGCGTCGATCGGCGGCATGTGCGCGACGCGCGCGAGCGGCACCAACGCGGTCCGCTACGGGACGATGCGCGAGAATGTGCTCGGCCTCACGGTCGTCACGGCGCAAGGCGACGTGATCCACACCGGCACGCGCGCGCGCAAGTCGTCGGCCGGCTACGACCTGACGCGGCTCATGGTCGGTAGCGAAGGTACGCTCGGCGTGATGACCGAGATCACCTTGCGCGTCTACCCGCTGCCCGAGGCGATGTCGGCGGCGACCTGTACCTTCCCGTCGATCGACGCCGCGGTGCGGACGACGATCCAGATCATCCAGATGGGAATCCCGATCGCCCGCTGCGAGCTGCTCGATCGCTACGCGGTGCAGGCGGTGAACCGCCATGACAAGCTGTCGCTCACCGAGGCGCCGATGCTGCTGATGGAGTTCCACGGCAGCGACGCCGGCGTCGCCGAGCAAGCCGGGCTGGTCCAGGCGATCGCGAGCGAGCACGGTGGCGAAGGCTTCCAATGGGCGACGACGCCCGAGGAGCGCAAGAAGCTCTGGACCGCGCGTCACCGCGCCTACTTCGCCGGCCTGCAGATGAAGCCCGGCTGCCGCACGGTGACGACCGACACCTGCGTGCCGATCTCGCGTCTCGCCGAATCGGTGGTGCAGGCGTCGGACGAGGCGGAAGCCGCGGGGATGCAGCATTACATCGTTGGCCACGTCGGCGATGGCAACTTCCACATCGCCTACCTCGTCGATCCGAACAAGCCCGAGGAGCGCGAGCTCGCCGAGCAGCTCAACGAGAAGGTGGTCAAGCGCGCGCTCTCGTTCGAGGGGACGTGCAGCGGCGAGCACGGCGTCGGCCTGCACAAGATGGGCTTCCTGGTCGAGGAAGCGGGCGAGGACACGATCGCCATGATGCGCACGCTGAAGCGCGCGCTCGACCCTAAGAACATCCTGAACCCCGGCAAGATCTTCGCGCTGTAGCGCGAAGATCTCCCGGGTTGTCGCGGGACCGGATTGCTCGTTTCCCCACCCCTCGCTCCGCGAGTGGGCCGACGCCGTTGGGTCGCTTTAGGTGCCGGGGGTCTCGGGCGGGGCGATGGACCAGTGTGAGGTCACGTCGCCCCATTGATCGACGCTCTCGAGATTCACGCCGAAGCCCCACAGGCGCGCGACGTGCTTCAGCACTTCCTGCGCGCTGTCGTGCAGCGGCCGGTTGTTGTGGCGCGTGTGGCGCAGGGTCAGCGAGCGGTCGCCGCGCAGGTTGACGCTCCAGACCTGAATGTCGGGCTCGCGCGTGGCCAGGTCGTACTGCTTCGACAGCGCCTCGCGCACCTCGCGATAGCCCTGCGTGTCGTGGATCGCCGAGACGCGCAGCTGCTCCTGGTGCTCG
>DASXXO010000265.1:0-3222 GCA_036503045.1 Caldimonas sp.
GCGAGCCCGCGGCCCTGGTGGCTGGGCGCGAGCACATCGGCGATCGCGGCGCGGCCGTCGCCGCGCACCGTCGCATGCACGTAGCCGACGGGAACTTCGCCCGGCGCAGGCCGCACGACGCAGTGCAGCCGCTGCTCGGTCCCGTCGGGCGAGCGACGCGACTCGAGCCGTCGCAAGCGCGCGCGCACGGCGTCGAGCGAGGTCGGCGGCTTGCCCTCGAAGGCATCGAGCGCGAGAGCGCGGAGCACCTCGAACATCGCCTCGGCGTGGGCGACGACCTGCGCCTCGAGGACGAGGAGACGGGCGACGAGAACGCGCATGGGCGTGATGATCGCCCGTTCGCTCCGATGCGTGCCGCTGGCAGTGCGTCCGGGATTGCTGCTCCAGCGTCCCGATGCGCGCGTGCCGGCGCCGCAGCGCTTGCCGAGCGCGCGCAAGTCGAGAGAATGCGCCGCTCCATGACGTTCCTCGCATCCGACAACGACCGCGCGCCGGCCCTTGACACGAGTTCCGGCACGCGCCCGCACCGACACGCGCGCGGCATGCGCGCATCGACCGCAGCCAGTCCGTACCGGCTCACGTCGCGCGAGCTCGAGGTGCTGCTGCTCCTCTGCGAAGGGCTGAAGAACGGGGCGATCGCAGCGCGCCTGTTCCGCTCGGTGCGCACGGCCGACCATCATCTCGCCGCGGTGTTCGCCAAGCTCGGGGTCGCGTCGCGCACCGCGGCGGTCGCGACCGCACTCACGGCGGGGCTGCGTCCGCGCGCGGCACCGCTTGGCGCTCGCAATTTGGGCAAGCTCGCCGTGGCGGCTGGCGCGGGCGCGGGCGACACTGCCTGCGCGGCAACGTCGTGCCGCTGACCATCCTGGAGCACCATGTCTCGCTTTCAACACGATCTCGATTCCCAACGTCCCCTGCTGCGGCGTGCCGCCATCCGCCGTCTCGTCGTCGGCCTGCTCGTCGCTTGCGGCGCCGCCGGCACGCTCGCCGGCGGCAAGGAAGTGTCAGTGAGCGAGAAGGTCGACGTCGCCGCACCGCCCGCGAAGACCTGGAACACGATCAAGGACTTCGACGGCTGGCAGGAGTGGCACCCGGCGTTCGCGCGCACCGAGATCACGCAAGGTCTCGGCAACACCGAGGGCACGGTGCGCGTGCTGACGGCCAAGGACGGCGCACGCTTCACCGAGGAACTGGTCGCGTTCAGCGCGACCTCGCGCACCTACCGCTACCGCATCGTCGAATCGCCGGCGCCGATCAGCGACTATGTCTCGACGTTGCAGGTCAAGCCGCACAAGGACGGGTCGACGGTCGTGTGGAGCTCGCACTTCAAGGTCAACCCGGGAACGTCCGACGCCGAAGCGAAGCAGGCGATCACGGGCATCTACCGCGTCGGTCTCGACCACCTCGCCACGGTGCTGCACTAGCCGTCTGGCGCGCGCCAGGGCGAGCCCGCGCAAGCCGCTCACGGCGGCGCCCCGGCGGCCGCGGCGCGCAGCTGCAGGTGCTCGACCAACCGCTGGCTCGCCGGCTGCAGCGACTCGAGCTCGCGAAAGCAGTTCGCGAAGCGCCGCTCGGCCCAGGCGTCGCTGATCGGCACCATGCGGATGTCGGGCGCGCTGCGCCCGCCGACCTCGAGGGGAACGACGCTGACACCGAGGTTGGCGGCGACGACGCGCAGCGCCGCGTCGAAGTTCGAGACGATGACGCGGTAGGTGATCGAGCGCCCGGCGCGCGCCGCGGCGCGCTGCAGCATCGTGTGCACCGAGGTCGACGGCGGCAGGCCGACGTGCTCGGCGTCGAGCGTCTCCTCGAAGGCGAGCGACGCGTGCGCGGCGAGCGGATGGCTGACGTGGACCGCGAGCGCGAGCCGGTCGCGCCGGTACGGGCAATGGCGCAGGCCCGCGAAGTCGACGCTGTCCCAGCAGATGCCGAGCGACGCGCTGCCCTCGCGGATCTGGCGCACGAGGTCGCGCGAGACGCGCTCGTCGATGTCGATCTTGATGTTGCGGTTGGCAGGAACGCGCATGAACGCCGCGATGTCGTCGAGCAGGGCCTCGGCGATCGCCGAGGCGGTCGCGAGCAGGCGCACGTGGCCCTGGATGCCGCCGCTGAACGCCGCCGCGTCGCTGACGATGCGGTCGATCGTGAACAGCACGTTGCGCGCGTGGTCGAGCAAGGCGATGCCGGCGGGGGTCGGCTGCACGCCGCGCCGGCCGCGCATCAGCAGCTCGACGTCGAGATCGCTCTCGAGCTGCGCGATGCGCTTGCTGATCGCCGACGGCTCGATCTGCTCCTGCTCGGCCGCGCGCGCCATCGTCCGGCACTCGCACACCGCGACGAACAGGCGAAGCGTCTTGACGTCGATGTCCTGCACGCCGCCGATCATGCCGTCTGGCGTTCCGTTCCGGAAACGCGGGGTTTCCGAAATACCACCGCCGGGAATCCACGGAACGTCTAGAGTGGCGCGACGCCGACCCCGAGCGGCGCTTCCACGACCGGAGACGAGCGTCCATGCCGAGCTTTCCCGCCAGCGTCGTCGTGCGCGAGGTCGGCCCGCGCGACGGCCTGGACCTCGCGTTCATGCTCGCGGACATGGGGATCGCGACCGGCATCGACATCGACAAGCTGCTCGCGCTGCGCGCCAAGCTCGCCGGCTGGCTCGCCGGCGAAACGCTGCACGGCACCTTGTGGCGGCCCGGCCTGCCGAAGACGTTCCACCCCGAGTCGCACGCAGCGCGCCACGCGCCGCTGGCATGACGACGAGCGAGCATTCCGGCCTGCCGCTCGACGGCATCCGCGTCGTCGAGTTCACCCACATGGTGATGGGCCCGACCTGCGGAATGATCCTCGCCGATCTCGGTGCCGAGGTGATCAAGGTCGAGCCGCCCGGCGGCGACAAGACGAGGACGCTGCCCGGCCTCGGGATCGGCTTCTTCCGCTCGTTCAACCGCAACAAGAAGAGCGTCGTCGTCGACATCCAGTCGGAAGCGGGCCGTGCCACGGCGCGCGAGCTGATCGGAACCAGCGATGTCGTCCTCGAGAACTTCCGGCCGGGGTTGATGGCCTCGCTCGGCCTCGATCATGCGTCGCTCGCGGCCGACTATCCGCACCTCATCTACGTCTCGCACAAGGGCTTCCTGCCCGGCCCGTACGAGAAGCGGCTCGCGCTCGACGAGGTCGTGCAGATGATGGGCGGCCTGTCGTACATGACCGGGCCGCCGG
>DASXXO010000266.1:0-4728 GCA_036503045.1 Caldimonas sp.
CGGGATCGGATTGCCAGTGGCCGGCCGCCTGCGTCGCGAGCAGCTCGTCGAGGAACGTGTCGGCGACGGCGCCGCCGCCGATCGTCTGGTTGCAGAGCAGCACCAGGTCGCAGCCGGCGCTGAGCGCGACGGCGCCGGCCTCGGCGTGCGTGACCTCGGCGCCGCCGATCCGGCGCGCGCCTTCCATGCTCAGGTCGTCGCTGAAGACGGCGCCGTCGAAGCCGAGCTCGACGCGCAGGATCTCGCGCAGCCAGCGCGCCGAAAACCCCGCAGGCAATGCATCGACGCGGGGGTAGACGACATGCGCCGGCATGACGCTGGCGAGCGTTCCGGAAAGCCATTCGTACGGCCGCGCGTCGTCGCCGAGGATGCGCGCGCGCGAACGCTCGTCGACGGGGATGTCGGTGTGGCTGTCGGCGCGCACGTAGCCATGGCCGGGGAAGTGCTTGCCGCAATTGAGCATGCCCGCCTGGAGCAGGCCGTGCATGAGCGCGCGCGCAAGCATCGACACGACGCGCGGATCGCGGTGGAACGCGCGGTCGCCGATCACCCCGCTTTCGCCGTGGTCGAGGTCGAGCACCGGCGTGAAGCTGAGATCGACGCCGCACGCGCGCAGCTCGGCGGCGAGCACGTAGCCGCTCGCACGTGCCGCCTCGAGCGCGCGCATCGCGCCGGCGCCGCGACCCCCGCCCGCGTCGTCCATCCAGATCTCGCCGAGCGTGCGCATCGGCGCGATCTCGGTGAAGCCGTCGCTGCGGAAGCGTTGGACGCGGCCGCCTTCGTGGTCGACGCAGACGAGCAGGTCCTCGCGGATCGACTTCGCCTCGGCGACGAGCTCGGTGAGCTGGCGTCGGTCGCGCCAGTTGCGCGCGAAGAGGACGATGCCGCCGGTGAGCGGGTGCGCGAGGCGGCGCCGGTCGCCGTCGTCGAGCGCGAGGCCGGCGACGTCGATCACGGCGGGAGCATGCGTTGGCGTCATCGCGCGGTCTCCTGTTCGACGACGACGAAGCTCGCCGCGTAGTCGGCTTCGTCGGTGACGGTCACGTGCGCGCTGAGGCCGCGTGCTGCGAACCAGTCGGCGAGCGCGCCGTGCAGGCGGACCTCGGGCTTGCCGCTCGGCCGCTTGACGATCTCGCAGCCGCGCCAGGTCATCGGCGTGCGCATGCCGAGGCCGATCGCCTTCGAGAACGCCTCCTTGGCCGAGAAGCGCGTCGCCAGATAGCGCACACCGCGCTCTTCATGCTGGGCGCGACGCGCGCGGAACACGGCGATCTCGTGGGCGCCGAGGACGCGCTCGGCGAACGCCTCGCCGCGCCGCGCGAGGACGCCGCGGATGCGGCGCACGTCGCAAACGTCGGCGCCGATGCCGAAGATCATCGGCGCTCGCGCGGCCGCCCGCAGGGCGCCGGGCGCCCCCTCGGGAAGCGACACGCCCAAAGAGCTCGAGAGCACCTCATTGCACCCTCTCGATGACGCGGCAATAGGCGCGCACCGTTTCGGCCATGCCGAGCTCGAGTGCATCGGCGATCAGAGCGTGGCCGATCGAGACCTCGAGCACGCCGGGCACGACCGAGAGGAACCGAGCGAGGTTGGCGCGGTTGAGGTCGTGGCCGGCATTGACGCCGAGGCCGAGCTCCTGCGCGGCTTCGGCGGCGGCGCGAAACCCACTGAGCACGCCCGCCTCCGATGCGGTTCCCCAGGCAGCGGCATAGGGCTCGGTGTAGAGCTCGACGCGGTCGGCACCGATCGCGCGCGCCGGCGCCAGCGCTTGCGGAACGGCGTCCATGAACAGGCTGACGCGGACGCCGAGCGAGCGCACCTCCTCGACCAGCCGGGCGAGTCGCTCGCCGTCGCGCGCGAGGTCCCAGCCGTGATCGGAGGTCGACTGCGCGGCGTCGTCGGGAACGAACGTGCATTGCTGCGGCCGCAGCGCGTGCACCAGCGGCATCAGGTTGTGGAACGGGTTGCCCTCGATGTTGAACTCGGCCTCCGGATATTCCTTCAGCATGGCGGCGAGCGCGTGCACGTCGCCGCTGCGGACGTGGCGCTCGTCCGGGCGCGGATGGACGGTGATGCCGGCGGCGCCGGCGTCGAGCGCGATCCGCGCCAGGCCGACGACGCTCGGGATCGCGAGCGGGCGCTGGTTGCGCAGCAGCGCGATCTTGTTCACGTTGACCGAGAGCGCGGTCGTGCCGCGGCGCGCGTCCTGGCCCGTCGTCATGAGAGGGTTCATCGCTCGAGCGCCTGCGCTTCGATCATGACTTGCCGGGTGCGCAGTTGCGAAGTGCCGAGATGATAGTGAAGCTGCGCGCGCAGCAGCGGCCGCAGCTCGGCGAGCGCGCCGGCGGCGACGCGCTGCAGCGCATCCAGGTCGACGGCGAGCGCCATCTCCAGGGCGCAGAGCATCGCGCCGCTCACGCTCGCCTCGTTCTCGCTGCCAGCCTCGGTCTCGACGACCCCGGCATCGGCCAGCACGAGATAGTGTCGATCGGCGCGAACCGCCCGATGCGACGCCGTCTCGGTCCCGAGGTCGGGCAGGAGGCCGATCTCGCGCAGGAGAACCAGCTCGAAAGCGCGCAGCGCGGCTTGCGTGCCGACCTCGTCGCTGCGTGCCAGGGCAGCGACCGTTGCGGCGTAGGCGTCGAAGAGCGCGGCATGCGGGTCGTGCCGGGCGAGGAGCTTCATCAAAAGCTCGTTCAAGTAGAAACCACTGAACAGCGCCGCACCGGTGAGCATGGCGTGGCCACCCCCCCACTCGGCAGCGCGGAGCGTCTGCACCTCGCGCGTGTCATCGCCGGGCCGCTGGCGGCCGAACGACACCTGCAGTCGCTGGAACGGCAAGAGGACGCTGCGCAGCTGCGAGAACGGCCGCTTGGCGCCCTTCGCGGCGACCGCGATCCGGCCCTGCTCGCGCGTGAAGAGGTCGAGGATGACGCTCGATTCGCTCCAGTCGTAGCGATGCAGCACGAACGCCGCCAGCGCGGCGGGGCGAGGACCGCGGCTCGCCATGGTCAGCCCCGGCGCGCGGCGACTGCGCTCCGGCCGGCGCTATTCATAGCCGTAGGAGCGCAGATGGGCTTCGTCGTCGGCCCAGCCGCTCCTCACCTTGACCCAGAGTTCGAGGAAGACGCGCGCGCCGAGCAGCCGCTCGAGCTCCTGGCGCGCTTCCGAGCCGATCCGCTTCAGCCGCTCGCCGCCGGCGCCGATGATCATCCCCTTGTGCGCTTCGCGCTCGACGACGATCGTCGCGGCGATCCGGCGCAGCCCCTCCTCTTCCTCGTAACGGTCGATCACCACGGTCGACGTGTAGGGCAACTCGTCGCCGGTCAGCCGGAACAGCTTTTCGCGCACGACTTCGGCAGCGAGGAAGCGGTCGGTGCGGTCGGTGAGCGCGTCCTCGGGATAGAGCCACGGCTGCTCGGGCAGGTACTTCTCGACGATCGCGAGCAGTCGTTCGACATCGGCGGGCCGCTGTGCGCTCATCGGCACGAACTCGGCGAACGGATGGCGCTGCTGCATCTGCTGCAGCCATGGCGCAAGGTCGGCGCGCCGGGCGACGAGGTCGAGCTTGTTGGCGACGAGCAGCAGCGGCTTGGCCGGATCGACGAGCGCGAGCACCGCCTCGTCAGCGGCGCCGAAGCGGCCCGCTTCGACGACCAGGAGGCCGACGTCGACGTCGGCCAGCGCGCCGACGACGGCGCGATTGAGCGAGCGGTTGAGCGCGGCGCCGTGGCGCGTCTGAAAGCCCGGCGTGTCGACGAACACGAACTGCGTCGTCCCGACCGTGCGCACGCCGGTGATCCGGTGCCGCGTCGTCTGCGCCTTGCTCGAAGTGATGCTGATCTTCTGCGCCACCAGCGCATTCAGCAGCGTCGACTTGCCGACATTCGGCCGGCCGACGATCGCGACCAGGCCACAGCGCCGCGGGGCGGCCGGGCCGTCGGCCATCAGGAGCGCAGCGGGCTTCCGGGCTCGTCGCTGGCGCGCAGCGCGTCCAGCATGCGGCGCGCGGCTTCCTGCTCGGCGGCGCGGCGCGACTTGCCCTCACCCGTTTCCTGAAGACTCAGCGCCGGCACGGCGCACTCGACCTCGAAGATCTGCGCGTGTGCCTGGCCGCGCGTGGCGATGATGCGGTAGGTCGGCACCGGGATGCGCCGCGCCTGCAGCCATTCCTGCAGCTCGGTCTTGGCGTCCTTGGCCCAGCTGCCGACCTCGGTGGTCTCGATCACCTCGCCGAACAGGGTGTGGACGAGGTTGCGCGCCGCCTGCAGGCCGCCATCGAGGAACGTCGCTCCGATCAGCGCCTCGAGCGCGTCGGCGAGGATCGACGAGCGCATCGCTCCGCCGCCGCGCGCCTCGCCCTCGCCGAGTCGGATCGAATCGGGCAGGCCGAGCTGCAGCGCGGCGCGGAACAGGCTGTCCTCGCGGACGAGGTGGGCGCGGACGCGCGTCAGGTCGCCCTCGTCCGAATCGCCGAGGCGCTCGAACAGGAGGCTCGAAACGACGAGGCTCAGGACGGCGTCGCCGAGGAATTCGAGGCGCTCGTTGTGGTCGGCGCCGAAGCTGCGGTGCGTGAGGGCCCGTTCGAGGAGCGCTGGATCGCTGAAGCGGTGGCCGGTGCGCTGCTGCAGGGCGAGGAGGCGGGAATCCATGCGGGAGAACGGCTCCGATCGGAAAGGCCGGCCGCAAGACTAGTTCGACCGGCCCTCGAACTTGATAAGAAGGAAG
>DASXXO010000267.1:0-5359 GCA_036503045.1 Caldimonas sp.
CCACTGGCAATCCGATCCCGACAGCGAGGCGCGCCGCATCGCGCTGCTGCCGCAGATGCCGCCGCTCGGTTGGGACGATCTCATGCACGACCCGGCCTACCAGCGCGCGCTCGAGCGGCTGCCGTAGCGCGGGCGCGAGCAAAGAAAAGGCGCCGTCGGGACGGGTCCCGGCGGCGCCTCGTCGGCGACGACGCGTCCTAGAGGCCTTGCGTTTCCTCCGCGGTCGTCTCGAACGGCAGCTTGACCTGCGCGAGGTCCTTCTTCGTCTCGACGAGCACGAGCGGACCTTCGTCGATCGCCGCGACCGGCGCGATCTCGCGCGGCACGCGGACCGGGGCCGGAGTCGCGGCGATCGCGGCCTGCGCGGCCTGGATCTTCGTCACGTCAGAGTTCACCCACTGGAGCCCAGCCGATTCGGCCACCGCCGCGAGCGAGTCGATCGGCAGCGCATAGGGCTGTGCCGGCTCGGCGCTGGGCGCGGGCGTAGGCTCGGGCGGCGCAGCACGCTCCTCCGCCTGTGGCGCAAAGCGGGGGGAGGGCTCGGGCAGACGCCAGGCGTCCTCGCGCGCAAGCGCCGGCGTCGCAACCGGTTCGGCCGGTGCGCGCTGCTCGCGTTCGGCTCCTGCCGATCTGATCCGCTCGCCACGCGCGTTCGCATGCTCGCTCTGCTCGCTCCGCGCAACTTCGTCATTGGCAGCGAACGAATCGTTGGCGGCAGCCGGTTCGCCCTCGCGCGGCGCGCGATCGTGGTCGCGACCGCGCCCGCCACGACGACGACGGCTTCCCTCGCCGCGCTGCTCGCTCGCATCGGCCTGGTCGAACGCCGGTGCGCCTGCGCGGCCTTCCTCCGACGATGCGATTGCGCCCTCGCCGATCGCTGCCGCGCGCGCGCGCTCGTCGCGCACGGCCGCTTCGTTCGCGGTCGCGTGGGTTGTCGCCTCGGCCTCGCCGATGCCCTCGGCGGGGGGCGACACAACGCGGTCGCCGAAGCCGTCTTCGCGATCGCGATCGCGGCCGCGGCCGCCGCGCCGACGGCGTCGGCCGCCCTGGCGCTCGCTTTCCGACGCTTCGCCGGACGCGCCGTTCGGCTGGGTGTCGGCGAATCCCGGCAATGCCGCTTCGCCGCTCGTCGCCGCTTCATTCGCTGCGCTCCGCACGGCCGCGCCGCCTCGTCCGTCACGGCGCTGCTCGCCACGCGCGCCCTCGCCGCGCGCATCGCTGCGTGCGCCCTCGCCGCGCGCATCGCTGCGTGCGCCCTCGCCACGCGCATCGCTGCGTGCGCCCTCGCCACGCGCATCGCTGCGCGCGCCCTCGCCGCGACCGCCACGCTCGCCGCGCTCGCCGCGCTCGCCGCGCTCGCCGCGCTGGCCGCGTCCCTCGCGTCCTTCGCCGAGCTCGCGCGCTTCCGCACCTGTCGCATCGCGACCGGCTTCGCCGCCGCGATCGCGCCGTCCGCGTCCCTGGCCTTCGCCGCTCGCCGCAGCGCGTTCGCCAGAGCGCTCGCCGGAGCGTTCGCCGGAGCGCTCGCCGCGCCGGCCGTCTCGGCCCCCACGACCGCCACGCCCGCCCCGCTCACCGCGCTCACCGCGCTCACCGCGGTCACTGCGCTCGCCACGGTCGCGACGCGAATCGCCCGGCGCAGTGGTCGGCGCGGGCCGCGCCGCCAGCGCCGGCTGCTCTTCCGCGGGCGCGCCGAACAGTCCCTTCACCCAAGCGAAGAATCCCTTCCCCGGGGTCGCGGCGGTCGGCGTCGCAGGCGTCGGCGTGGTCGGCGTGGTCGGCGCCGGGCGCGCCGCCGGCGCGGACGTCGCCGGCGGCGCGGCCTGCGGCCGCTCGACGCGTTGCGGCGCTGGCGTCTCGGGCAGGATGCCCTTGATCACCGGCTCCTGCTTGGCCTTGGCCTTCTCGCGCCGCGTGATGCCGACTTCGTCCTCGGCGTCGTCGACCATCGTGTAGCTCGCCTGCAGGTTCTCGAGGCGCGGATCGTCGTGGCGCAGCCGCTCGAGGCGGTAGTTCGGCGTCTCGAGGTTCTTGTTCGGCACCAGCAGCACGGTGACGCGCTGCTTCAGCTCGATCTTGGTGATCTCGGTGCGCTTCTCGTTGAGCAGGAACGAAGTCACCTCGACCGGCACCTGGACGTGCACTGCGGCGGTGTTGTCCTTCATCGACTCCTCCTGCACCATGCGCAGGATCTGCAGCGCCGACGACTCGGTGTCGCGGATGTGGCCGGTGCCGTTGCAGCGCGGGCAGGTGATGTGGCTGCCTTCGGACAGCGCCGGGCGCAGCCGCTGGCGGCTCATCTCGAGCAGGCCGAACTTGGAGATCGACGAGAACTGGACGCGCGCGCGGTCGGAGCGCAGCGCGTCGCGGAGGCGCGTCTCGACCTCGCGCCGGTTCTTCGACTCCTCCATGTCGATGAAGTCGACCACGATCAGCCCGCCGAGGTCGCGCAGCCGCATCTGGCGCGCGATCTCGTCGGCAGCCTCGAGGTTGGTACGGGTCGCGGTCTCCTCGATGTCGGAGCCGCGCGTCGCGCGCGCCGAGTTGACGTCGACGGAGACCAGCGCCTCGGTGTGGTCGATGACGATCGCGCCGCCCGACGGCAGGTTGACGGTGCGCGCGAACGCGGTCTCGATCTGGTGCTCGATCTGGAACCGCGAGAACAGAGCCGCATCGTCGCGGTAGCGCTTCACCTTGTGCGCCGTCTCCGGCATCACGTGGCTCATGAACTGATGCGCCTGGTCGTAGATGTCGTCGGTGTCGATCAAAATCTCGCCGACGTCGGCAGTGAAGTAGTCGCGGATCGCGCGGATGACGAGCGAGCTCTCCTGGTAGATCAGGAACGCGCCTTTGCCGGACTGGGCGGCGCCGTCGATCGCGCTCCAGAGCTTGAGCAGGTAGTTCAGGTCCCATTGCAGCTCGGGGGCGCTCCGGCCGATGCCCGCCGTGCGGGCGATCAGGCTCATGCCCTTGGGGTAGTCGAGCTGATCGAGGTTTTCCTTCAGCTCCTCGCGGTCCTCGCCCTCGATCCGGCGCGAGACGCCGCCGCCGCGCGGGTTGTTCGGCATCACCACCAGGTAGCGGCCGGCGAGCGAGACGAAGGTCGTCAGCGCCGCGCCCTTGTTGCCGCGCTCTTCCTTCTCGACCTGGACGAGCAGCTGGTCGCCTTCCTTGATCGCGTCCTGGATGCGCGCGGTGCGCGCGTCGCTGCCTTCGCGGAAGTAGTTCTTCGAGATCTCCTTGAACGGCAGGAAGCCGTGGCGGTCCTCGCCGTAGTCGACGAAGCAGGCTTCGAGCGAGGGCTCGACCCGCGTCACGACCGCCTTGTAGATATTGCCCTTCCTCTGCTCGCGACCTTCGATCTCGGTCTCGAAATCCATCAACTTCTGGCCGTCGACGATCGCCAGGCGGCGCTCCTCGGGCTGCGTCGCGTTGATGAGCATGCGTTTCATCTGCACTCCTTCGACGCTGCCCGCGCGCGGGCAGCGCTCACTGGCGCTGGCGCCAACCGAGGTCGGCGCCAGCCAAAGATGCACGAGAAACGAGAGGACCCGAAGGAATCGCCCTGGACTGACGGCGAGCGGTCGCGCTCAGGCGACCGCAGGGTCCGTCAGCGTTGGCGCGCGCGGGCAGCGGGAAAGCGCCTGGAAAGCGAGCTTGCCGTCACTGCACGCAGGTCGCAGCGCGAGCAGCGGGACGTCGGCGAAATGCCTCTTCCTGCGTTCGTCTGCAACTGGAAACCTTGTCGTGGATTCTTTCTTGTTTGCTCTTCCGTCACGCCACGAGGCCGCTGCGTCGCATGGGAACGCTGCCTGCCGCGGCGACGCGACGTTGCATCACCGGGTTGCCGGAACAGGATCCGACTGCTCCCTCTGGGCCGCGCGCGTCGGCCGGAATGGCGACGCTAAACTCTGAAGAATCAACAACTTGCGGCTGGCGAGTGGAGCAGCGCATTATAGGGCGCAAAGGCGGGGCAACGGCGACCGCGCGGGCCGCCCGGCCGGCCTCCGCCGCGCCCGGGACGGGTCCGCGCGTGCGAAACGTCCGCATCGACGCGGCCTCCGCCGGCCAGCGCCTCGACAACTTCCTCGTCAAGACCCTGAAGGGCGTCCCGCGCGCCCACCTGCACCGGGTGATCCGCTCCGGCGAGGTCCGGGTGAACATGGCGCGCGCCGCGGCCGACACGCGGCTCGCCCTCGGCGACGAGGTCCGGATCCCGCCGGTCCGGGTCGCCGAGCGCGCCGGGCGTCCGGCGGCCCCCGCGCGCGAGTTCCAGGTCGTCCATGAGGACGGCGCCTTGCTCTGCATCGACAAGCCCGCCGGCGTCGCGGTGCACGGCGGCAGCGGCGAGAGCTTCGGCGTGATCGAGCAATTGCGGCGCGCCCGCCCGGGTGCCTTCCTCGAGCTTGTCCACCGGCTCGACAAGGAGACCTCGGGGCTCCTGCTCGTCGCCAAGACGCGGCCGGCGCTCGTCACGCTGCAGAACGACCTGCGTTCGCGCCAGCCCGGCCGCGCCGTCGCAAAGACCTACGCCGCGCTGGTCATCGGTGACTGGCCGGAAGCGCTGAAGGTGATCGACGTCGTCCTGCGCAAGGACGTGGCGGCCGACGGCAGCCGGCACGTGCGCGTGGTCGGCGCCGACGACGAGCGCGGCAGGCGCTCGATCAGCACGATCCGCGTCGCGCGCCGGCTCGCCGGCTTCAGCCTGCTCGACGTCGGCCTGAAGACCGGGCGCACGCACCAGATCCGGGTTCATCTCGCCGACGCCGGGCATGCGATCGCGGGCGACCCCAAGTACGGCGACTTCGCGCTCAACAGGTCGCTTGCGCGCGGCACGCTCGTGCCGTCGCTGCGCTTCGACCGGATGTTCCTGCACGCGCGGCGGCTTCGCTTCGTCCATCCGACGGCCGGCACGCCGATCGAGCTGGAGGCGCCGCTTCCGGCGGCCTGCAACGCGTTGCTCGACGCCCTCGCCGAGCGCCCCGGCTGATCGCGGCCCAGTCCTACGCGCCCTGACGGCGTTGTACGATGCCCCTTCGAGCGATCGCGGCAGTTCAATGCGAGTCGCCGTCGCAGCGCGTACTGGTTCTGGTGGCGCGGCGCCTGCCCACTCCAAGACAAAGGGATCCTCCAATGAAGACCAAGCTTCTCGCCCTCGCCTCGGCCGCCGCCCTGGCCATCGGCTCCATCACCGGTTGTTCGACGACGACGAGCGGACCTGGCACCGGCGGCAGCCCCGTCGCCAAGCGGCAGAGCATCGACGCCGACGTCGACTCGGCGCTCTCGAGGCTTTATGCCCAGGATCCGGCGGCACGCGAACTCGTTGCGAAAGCGCGCGGCACGCTGGTCTTCCCGTCGG
>DASXXO010000268.1:0-4003 GCA_036503045.1 Caldimonas sp.
TGTACCTCGACTCACGGTTTACGCTCCACGCTTCCTCCCCACGCTCGGTCACCCTCGCGCAGTTGCGCTTCGCTTGCCTTGCTGTGGCCAACTCGGCCGGGGACTTGCACCCCGAAGATCGCGCCCATGCTGGGCGCACAAAGAAAAAGGCCGGTGCAAGCACCGGCCTTCCTGCGTGCCCCGACGGGGCGGCATCGTCAGCTCAGATGGTTGTTGATCAGCTTGGTCATCTCGAACATGGAGACCTGACCCTTCTTGAAGATTTCCCTCAGCTTGGCGTCGGCGTTGATCATCGTGCGCTTGGTCGCGTCCTGGAGGTTGTTCTTCTTGATGTAGTCCCAGACCTTCTTGGTGACCTCGGTGCGCGGTACCGGCCGCTCGCCGATGATCGCGGCGAGCGCGCCGCTCGGCGTCATCGCCTTCATGAACGCGGCATTCGGCGTCCGCTTCTTGGCGGGGGCCTTCGCAGGCTTCGCCTTCTTCGCCGCCTTCGCCGCCTTCTTGACCGGCGCGGCCTTCTTCGCAGAGGCCTTCTTCGCCGCCGGCCTCTTGGCAGGCGCCGCCTTCTTCCCAGCTTTCTTCGCAGTTGCCATGTTGATTCTCTCCATCAAGTGATTGGTTGATGTGCTCGGAGTGGGCGAGAGCCACGTGGACTCTCATTTCTCCAGGTTTCCGCGCGGAGCGAATAGTACTGCGTGTATAGAGGGAGGAGAACCTTTTTTCACTCGAAGAACACGCAAACTTCAGAGGGAAAGTGCGCTTTGTCGTTGCGATACGTCACTGCGGACGCGTTTCGACGCACTCGACATCGCCCTCCGCGGGCGCTCATGTGCTGCCGACGATCATCGCCGCGACCAGGGTTTCGCCCTGCCGCCGATCGGTCGCGACGACGCGATTGCGTGGACGAGCGCGAGTCCGGCGACGATCCACGCCAGCCCATTCGTGCGCCTCGGCGACCAGCGGATCCGCCCAAAGGGGTCGTTCAGCAAAGACGAGACCGGTCGCCGACATCGCGACGACCGCTGCGGGCAAGGCACGCCTTCCAGGCGCCGACCGGGTTCCAAAACCGAGCTCGCGTGGCGCCTGCTCGGCGGCATCGAGCCCCGCATGGGCCAGCGCTGCCCCGCGCGGGAAACCGGCGAAAGCCTCGCGGCACGGCAGACGGACGCCGAGCGCGATGCGGGCGAACGGTCCGCCGCGAGCGCGATCTCGCCGGTGAGGGGGCCCGGGCGGCGCGCCCGTTATGCTTCGGGCCATGAAGATCCTCGTCCGCTGGCTGCTGCTCGCCGCAGCGCTCCTGCTCGTCGCGAACATCTATCCCGGCGTGCAGGTCGCGAGCTTCGGCGCAGCGATGATCGGCGCGCTCGTCATCGGCCTGCTCAACACGCTGGTGCGGCCGATCCTCGTGCTGCTGACGTTGCCGGTCACCGTGCTCACGCTCGGCCTGTTCCTGTTCGTGATCAACGCGCTGATGTTCTATTTCGCAGCGTCGCTGCTCAAAGGATTCCACGTCGACGGCTTCGTCGCGGCGCTGATCGGCTCGCTTCTCTACAGCCTCTGCGGCCTGGTGATCGACGCCGCGATGGAGCGGCTGTTCGCGCGCATCTGATGCGGTGCGCGGCTAGCGCGCCGCGCGGCTCGACTTGACGCCGGCGCCGCGCACCTCGAAAGCGACGCTCTGCAGCGTCTGGCCCGAGGGCGCGACGAGTTCCAGCCGATGCCGCCCTGGCCAGGGCGCCCAACGCAGACGCTCGCCAACTCCGAGAGCGCGGCCGTCGAGTCGCCAGACGCCGCGCTCGCCTTCGAAGGTGATGCGCTGTGCGTTCGGCGGGATGTCGGGGTCGATCGCGAAGATGCTGCCATCGCGCGGGCTGACGATGCCGTAGCGCTCGGCGCGCGCGACCTCGCCGCTGGCGCGGATGACGGTCCTTTCGGTTCCGGCGAGGAAGAACTCGTCGCGCTCGGCTTCCCGCTTCGCCTCGAACGCGACCCGCCGCGCGACGACGCCGGCCGGAAGCGGCGGCGCCTTCGACGGCGTTCCCGCGTGCAGGTAGCCGGCGATCGCCTGCCAGACCGGCGCCGCGCCGCTCACCCCGCTCACGTCGTGCATCGCCTCGCCGCTCGCATTGCCGACCCAGACGCCGATCGTGTAACGCTCGGTGAAGCCGATGCACCAGTTGTCGCGCAGGTCCTTGCTGGTGCCGGTCTTGACCGCCGCAAAGCCGCGCGTCGCAAGCGGACTCGCCCAGCCGAAGGTGCGCACGCGCGCGTTGTCGTCGGCGAGGATGTCCGCAACCAGGAAGGCAGCGGCCGGCTCGCCGACGCGCGACGGCACCTGGCGCATGCCGAGCGCCATCGCAACCGGCGCGTAACGGCCGCCATTGGCGAGCGCGCGGTAGGCGTTGGTGAGGTCGACGAGCGTCACGTCGGCGCTGCCGAGCGCGAGCGACGCGCCGTACCAGCCGGCACTCTCCGGCAGCGCCAGGCCGAGCGCGTTCAGACGCGCGAGCAGCGCGTCGCTGCCGACCATCGCGCCGACGCGCACCGCCGGCACGTTGAGGCTCGCACCGAGCGCGCTGCGCGCGCTGACGAAGCCCTTCCAGCCATGGTCGTAGTTCTGCGGCAGGTACAGGCCCGCGCCGGTGGCGATCTGCGCCGGCGAGTCGTCGATCAGCGTCGCCGGCGTGATCAGGCGCCGCTCGAACGCGAGCGCGTAGACGAACGGCTTCAGGGTCGACCCTGGCTGGCGCCGCGCGAGCACGCCGTCGACCTGCGCTGCGCTGGAGAGCCCGCCGCTCGATCCGACCCACGCGAGGACTTCGCCGCGCGCGTTGTCGAGAACGACGACCGCGCCGTCCTCGACGTTGCGGCCGGCGAGCTCGGCGAGGTGGCGGCGCAATTGCGTGACTGCGAAGCGCTGCAGCCGCGCATCCAGCGGGCTCGCCTGCACCGGCGCGCCCGCCGGGTCGAGCACCTGGCGCGCGAAGTGCGGCGCGAGCTGCTCGCCGAGCGGCATCGCGCCACGCCGGGCGAGCGAGGTCTCGGCGAGCGCCATCACGCCGGCGCAATCGAGCTGCTGTAACTGCAGCACGCCGCAGGCCCGCTCGCCGACCTCGGCCGGCTTCGCGTTCGGAGCGCGCACCAGCGCTGCGGCGATCGCCGCCTCGTGCGCGTCGAGGCCGCTCGGGTGCTTGCCGAACAGCGTCTGCGCGAGCGCGTCGATGCCGACGATCTCGCCCCGGTACGGCACCGAGTTGAGGTACGCCTCGAGGATCTCGGTCTTCTTCCAGGTCTTCTCGAGCCGCGTCGCAGTGACCGCCTGGCCGAGCTTCTGGCCGACGCTGCGGCCGCCGCTCGGGCGCACCAGGCCATCGTCAATGAGGCCCGCGAGCTGCATCGTCAGCGTCGAGGCGCCGCGGGTGCGCGTGTTCCAGAGGTTGCCCCACGCGCTGTGCGCCGCCGCCTGCCAGTCGACGCCGCCGTGCTCCCAGAAGCGACGGTCCTCGCTCAGGACGATCGCCGTGAGGAGCGCGGGCGACATCTCGGCGAGCGGCGTCCACGCGAGCCGGCGCACCGACTTGTCGACGCGCACGGTCTGGATCGGCGTGCCGTGGCGGTCGACGAGCGTGATGTCGGACGGACGGTGCGCCGCCTTCACTTCCGCGAACGTCGGCAGCGCGTTCGCCACGGTGCACGCCAGGGCGCAGGCGAGCACGGCAGCGAGCCGCTTCACGGCGCGACCTCGATCGGTGCGTTGGGCGTCTCGCCGAAGCTCTCGGGTGCGTACATCGCCTCGACGTGCGTCGGCGGCAGCGCAAAGCGGCCGGGGTTGTTGAGTCGCACGCTGTACTCGATCACGTGCTTACCGCGCGGCAGGTACTCGTAGTAGGTGCGAAACGCCTCGAAGCTGCGCTCCTCATACGCCGGCCACGCGCTGGCGGAGCGCTGCTCGCCGCGCGTCGCGATCTGCGCGTCGCGCCCGAGGCCGCTGCCGAGAATCGTC
>DASXXO010000269.1:0-2636 GCA_036503045.1 Caldimonas sp.
AGGAGCGGGAAGTGAAGTCGGGCTCGCGCTTCTGGACCGGCAAGAACATCCCGGGCTTCGGCCCGCTCGGCCCCGAGCTCATCACGCTCGACGAGATCGCCGATCCCTACGACCTCTGGATGACGTGCTCGGTGAACGGCCGGTCGCGCCTGCGCGTCAACACGCGCGAGCAGATCTGGAAGCTGCCCGACATCCTCGAGCACTTCTCGCGCCACATCCCGATCGAGCCGGGCGACATGTTCTCGACCGGCGCGCCCGGCGGCGTCGCGGTCGGCAAGGAAAACGCCGCGGAGCTGTTCCTGAGGCCCGGCGATGTCGTCGAGTGCGGCATCGAGGGCGTGGCGACGCTGCGCACGACGATCGTCGCGCCGCCGCCGCGCGACGCCGGACCGCTCAGCCAGCGCTAGCGACCGTCGTAGGCGGCCTGCAGCGCGGTGACGTCGATCTTGACCATCTTCAGCATCGCGTCCGAGACGCGCTTGGCGCGTACGGGGTCGGGATCGGCCATCAGCTTGGCGAGGGCGGTCGGCACGATCTGCCAGGCGACGCCGTAGCGGTCGCGCAGCCAGCCGCACTGCTCGGCACTGCCGCCTTCGAGAAGCGCGTTCCAGTAGCGGTCCACCTCGGCCTGGTATTCGCAGTTGACGACGAACGAGATCGCGTGGTTGAACGGGTCGAGCGGGCCGGCGCTCATCGCCGTGAATCGCTGGCCGAAGAGGACGAATTCGACGACCTTGACCGATCCCGGAGGGCCGCTCGGCGATTCGCTCTGCATCGTCGTGACGCGACCGATGCGCGAGTCGGGAAAGATCGAGCAATAGAAGCGGGCGGCCTCCTCGGCCTCCTTCGCGTACCAGAGGAACGGGGTGATCTTCTGCATGGCATCTCCGCGAACCGTCGCGCAGCCCGTTACGGCCGCGCAGCCAGGATCGTCCGATTCTGACTTCGCACAAAGACCCCGGCACTTTCGTTGCCGTCGCGCGTCCATGAACGTGATGCCTGCTTCGATCCTTCGCCACGCGGGTCGTGCCGCGCTCGCCGCCCTGCTCGCCTGCGTCGTCGTCGCCGCCGCCGCGCAGAGCTTTCCGACCAAGCCCGTGACGATCGTGGTTCCGTTCCCGCCCGCCGGCGGCGCCGATACGCTGGCGCGCATGCTCGCGCCCATGCTCAGCGCGCTCTGGGGCGGCCAGACCGTGATCATCGAGAACCGCCCCGGCGCGAGCGGCCGGATAGGCACCGAGCAGGTTGCCAACGCGTCCCCGGACGGGCACACGCTGGTGATGGCGTCGACCGCCGCGATCACCGAGAAGAACGTCGGCCGCCTCGCGCCTGTCGCGCTCGTCTCGGCGGAGCCGTACGTCGTCGTGCTCAACGCCAACGTGCCGATCGCCAACGTGCGCGATCTGATCGCCTACGCGAAGACAAATCCCGGCAAGCTCCGCTTCGGCTCGTCGGGCGTCGGCGCCGCATCGCATCTCTCGGGCGAGCTCCTCAAGGCGCAGGCGCACGTCGATCTCCAGCACGTTCCCTACAAGGGGACCGGCCAGGCGCTGACCGACCTTCTCGGCGGCCAGATCGAGCTGATGTTCGCGCCGACGCAGACCGTGATCCCGCAGCTGCAATCGGGCCGCCTCAAGGCGATCGCGGTCACCGGCACGCGCCCGCTCGAGGCGCTGCCCAACGTGCCGACGGTCGCCGCGTCGGGGCTGCCGGGCTACCAGGCGCAGGGCTGGTTCGGCGTCCTCGCGCCCCGAGCGACGCCACCGGCGCTCGTCGCCAGGCTGCACGACGACATCGCGAAGGTGCTCGCCATGCCCGACGTGAGGAACGACCTGATCGCCAAGGGCGCCGAGCCGGAAAACCTGAGCGCCGCCGAGTTCGGCCGCTTCATCGCCGACGAGCAGGCGAAGTGGGGCAAGCTGATCAAGGATGCCGGCATCGTCTTGGAGTGAGCGCGGCGCCGCGGGCTAGCCGCTTCGCGCCACCCATTCGACGAGCGAGTCCAGTGCCTGCGTTCCCCGCGCGGCGTCCGGGTCGGTGACGATCATCGCGACCGCGTAGATGCGGCCGCTGCGTGCTCGCACGTAGCCCGCGAGCGCGCGCGTATCGGAAAGCGTTCCGGTCTTGAGATACGCCTGTCCGGCAGCCGGACCGTTGGTCATGCGGTGCACCAGCGTGCCGTCGACGCCGGCGATCGGCAGCGAATCGACGAGCGTCTGCGAGCCCGCGCTACGCCAGGCGTTGCGCAACAGCTCGACGAGCGCGTGCGGCTTGCCGCGCTCGGCGCGCGACTCGCCCGAGCCGATGACGACGGTGATGTCGCCATCGCCCAGCCCCTGGCCGTGCAGCCATCCGCGCAGGCGCTCCTGCGCCGTCTTCAGGGCAGCGACGCTGGATGCTGCGCCGCCAATCTCGTCCGCGCTCGACCCCAGCGAAAGGAGAACGCTGCGCGCCGCCTCGTTGTTGCTCGTCTTGTTCATCTCGCGCAGCACCTCGCCGAGCGGCGTCAGGAGCTCGCTCGACCAGCGCGCCGCGCGCGGTTGCGTACCCGGGTGGTCGCGCTCGATCACGCGGCCGTTCAGGGCCCCTCCGCTCTTCGCCCACAGGTCTGCAACCATGCGCGGAGCGGCGATCGG
>DASXXO010000270.1:0-10036 GCA_036503045.1 Caldimonas sp.
CGGCAGCATCGCCGTCGCGCTGCTCGCGCGCGCCGGCCACCGCGTCGTCGCTGCGACCGGACGGGCGAACGAGGCGAGCTATCTGCGCGAGCTCGGCGCTGCCGACGTGATCGACCGCGCGACGCTCGCCGCACCCGGAAAGCCGCTGCAGAAGGAGCGCTGGGCGTCGGCGATCGACGCGGTCGGCAGCCACACGCTCGCCAATGCGCTCGCGCAGACCCGCTACGGCGGCATCGTCGCCGCCTGCGGTCTCGCGCAGGGGCACGACCTGCCGGCGACGGTGATGCCGTTCATCCTGCGCGGCGTGACGCTCGCAGGCATCGACAGCGTGCTGGCGCCGCTCGCGCGACGCGAGGAGGCGTGGCGGCGGCTGGCGAGCGACCTCGATCCGAAGCTGCTCGATCTGATCAGCGACGAGATCACGCTTGACGCGGCGATCGCCAAGGCCGCCGACCTGCTCGCCGGCCGCGTCCGCGGGCGGATCGTCGTGCGGACCTGAAGGGCGCGCGCGGCGTCAGCGGATCAGCTGCGACAGGCGCCTGAACTTCGGATGCTGGCTCGTCCCCAGCCACTCGAAGATCATCATCTCGGTCGTGACCACGTCGGCGCCGAGCGAGCGCGCGCGCTCGGTCGCGGCATGGCGGTCGTGCGGATGGCGCGAGCCGATCGCGTCGACGACCCACTTGACCGCATGGCCGGACTCGATCAGGCCGGCCACGGTCTGCATGACGCAGACGTGCGCCTCGCAGCCGGCGACGACCAGCGTGTCGCGGCCGGCCGGCAGCCTGCGCAGGAAGCCTTCCTCTGACGGGGCCGCGAAGTGGAACTTCTGCAGCGTCGTGTCGCAGAGCGCGGCGATCTCCGCCACCAGCGGACCGAGCCCGTCGGGATTTTCCTCGGTGCCGATGACGTGGATGCCGAGCTCGTGCGCCGCGGTGGCGAGCTGCACGCAGCGCCGCACGACGGTCTCGCCGTCGTGGATGGCCGGCATCAGCTTGGTCTGGGTGTCGATGACGAGCAACGTGCAGTCTTCGGGCTTGCAGAGAATCGTCATCGGCCGCCTCCTCGAAAAGGCCCATTCTGGGTCATCGTCGCGGCCTCGTCACAATCGTCGCCGGCCCACTCCGGAGAGCTTCGATGTTCATGAACGCCGCCGAATACCGGGACTCGCTGCGCCGGCATTCGCCGCGCGTCTTCGTCGACGGCGCCCGGATCGAGAGCGTTGCCGACGCGCCGCAGCTGCTGCCGGGAATCAACGCGCTCGGCGTGACCTACGACTTCGCGCTGCGCGACGAGCTGGCGCCGATCATGCGCGCAGTCCAGGCGTCGAGCGGCAAGACCGTGAACCGCATGCTCCATGTCGACCGGTCGAGCGCCGACCTGCTCAACAAGCTCGAGGCGGTGCGCCTCCTCTGCCAGGAGACCGGCTGCGCGCAGCGCTACCTGGCGCACGACGCGTTCAGCGCGATCGCGCAATCGACGGCGCGGATCGACGCCGAGCACGGTACGCGCTACGGTGAGCGCTTTACCACCTGGCTGCACGACTTCCAGGACAAGGACCTCGCCGTCGGCATCGCCATGACCGACGCCAAGGGCGACCGCAGCAAGCGGCCGCACGAGCAGGCCAACGTCGACAGCTACGTCCACATCGTCGAGCGCAACGCCAAGGGCATCGTCGTCTCGGGGACGAAGGCGATCGTCACCGGCGCGCCGTACATGCACGAGTTCCTCGTCATGCCGTGCCGGGCGATGGGCGAAAGCGACGCGGCGTTCGCGGTCTGCTGCGCGGTGCCGTGCGACGCCGACGGGCTGACGATCGTCGCCCGTCCCGCCGGCCGTCCGGGCGAAAAGGCGGCACTGTTCTCGAACAAGTACGGCCAGTCGACCGGCGTGCTGATCTTCGACCGCGTGTTCGTCGCCTGGCAGCGCGTCTTCCTCGCCGGCGAGTGGCAGCATTCAGCCCATCTCACCTACAGCTACGCCACGCATCACCGCCACACCTGCATCGCCGCGCGCGCCGGCTTCGGCGACCTCCTGATCGGCGCCGGCGCGCTGATGTGCGAGGCGAACGGGTTCGATCCTGGAGAGGAGCCGCACCTGCGCGAGCAGATGGTCCAGCTGATCACGATCGTCGAGGGCTTCTATGCCTGCGGCGTCGCGGCGAGCGTGTACGCGACGGTCGACGAGCCTTCGATGGTCGTCATGCCCGATCCGGCGTTCTCGAACATCGGCAAGCTGCTGCTTGCCAACCAGATCTACGAGATGCACCGGATCGCCCACTATGTCTCGGGCGGGCTGATCGTCACCTTGCCCGGCCCGGACGAGGACCACAACCCCGAGACTGCGGCGCGCCTCGCCGACGTGCTGCGCGCCAACCCCGACGTCGCGTACGACAAGCGGATCGAGGCGGCGCGGCTGATCGAGGACCTGACCGCGTCCTACCAGGGCGGCTGGTATTCGGTGATCAGCCTGCACGGCGGCGGCTCGCCGGCAGCCATGCGCCAGGAGATCTGGCGCAACTATCCGGTCGGCGACAAAGTGGATCTGGTCGAACGTTTGCTCGACCGCAATATCCTCGCCGAGCCAGGCCGCAAGATCACCGCCGTTCGCCAGCCCGGGAAGTGCTGCGACGCCGGCTGCACGCCGCCGTCGCACACGACCATGGTGGCGCTGCCGAAGCCAGGCGCCGCAGAGGAGCCCCGATGAACGGACGAGAACAGCAGACCTACGCCGAGTTCCAGCGCCGCTCGCTCGCCGACCGCGACGGCTTCTGGGCCGAGCAGGCAGCGCTCGTCGACTGGCAGCAGCCGTTCGAGACCGTCTGCGACACGAGCCGGCCGCCGTTCGTGCGCTGGTTCGTCGGCGGAACGACCAACCTCTGCCACAACGCGGTCGATCGCCACCTCGCGCTGCGCGCTGCGCAGCCGGCGCTGATCCACGTCTCGACCGAGACCGACAGCGAGCGCGTCTACAGCTTCGCCGAGCTGCACGCCGAGGTCCAGCGCATGGCGGCGGTGCTGCTCTCGCTCGGTGTCGCGCAAGGCGACCGCGTGCTGCTGTACATGCCGATGATTCCCGAGGCGGCGTTCGCGATGCTCGCCTGCGCGCGGATCGGCGCGATCCATTCGGTCGTCTTCGGCGGCTTCGCGAGCGTCAGCCTGGCGAGCCGGATCGACGATGCCGAGCCGAAGGTCGTGATCAGCGCCGACGCCGGCAGCCGCGCCGGCAAGGTCATCGCCTACAAGCCGCTGCTCGACGAGGCGATCTCGATCGCGCGCCACAAGCCGCAAAGCGTCGTCCTGGTCGACCGCAGTCTCGCGCCGATGACGATGACTGCCGGACGGGACCTCGCGTACGCGGCGCTGCGCGAGGCACACCTCGACGCGCAGGTGCGGTGCGCCTGGGTCGACTCGACGCACCCGAGCTACACGCTCTACACCAGCGGAACGACCGGACGGCCGAAGGGCGTCCAGCGCGACACCGGCGGCCACGCGGTCGCACTCGCGGCGAGCATGAAGCACATCTTCTGCGGCAATGCCGGCGAGACCTACTTCTCGACCAGCGACATCGGCTGGGTCGTCGGCCACAGCTACATCGTCTACGGGCCGCTCATCGCCGGGATGGCGACGATCATGTACGAGGGGCTGCCGATCCGGCCTGACGCCGCGATCTGGTGGAGCCTGGTCGAGAAGTACAAGGTCACCGCGATGTTCACGGCGCCGACGGCGATCCGCGTGCTCAAGAAGCAGGACCCGAAGTACCTGCGCCAGCACGACCTCTCGACGCTGCGCGCGCTGTTCCTGGCCGGCGAGCCGCTCGACGAGCCGACCGCGAGCTGGATCGCCGAGGCGATCGGCAAGCCCATCATCGACAACTACTGGCAGACCGAGAGCGGCTGGCCGATCCTGACGATCGCCAACGGCGTCGAGCGGCTGCCGGGCAAGCTCGGCAGCCCGGGGTTGCCGATGTACGGCTACGACGTGAAGATCGTCGACGAGTCGACCGGCGCCGACATCACCACGCCGGACACGAAGGGTGTCGTCGTCATCGAGGCGCCGACGCCGCCCGGCTTCATGCAGACCGTCTGGCGCGACGACGAACGCTTCGTCCAGACCTACTGGAAGAGCATCCCGGGGCGCACCGTCTACAACACCTTCGACTGGGGGATCCGCGACGCCGACGGCTACTTCTTCATCCTCGGCCGCACCGACGACGTCATCAACGTCGCCGGCCACCGGCTCGGCACGCGCGAGATCGAGGAGAGCATCTCGAGCCACCCGAACGTCGCCGAGGTTGCGGTGGTCGGCGTCGCCGATGCGCTGAAGGGCCAGGTCGCGATGGCGTTCGTCATCGCCAAGGACGCGTCGGCGCTCGGCGACGCGCCCGGCCGCATGCGGCTCGAAGGCGACATCATGAAGACCGTCGACCAGCAGCTCGGCTCGGTCGCGCGTCCCGCGCGCGTGCATTTCGTGAGCGCGCTGCCGAAGACGCGCTCCGGCAAGCTCCTGCGCCGCGCGATCCAGGCGGTCTGCGAGCGGCGCGACGCCGGCGACCTGACGACGATCGAGGATCCGGCCGCGCTGCAGGCCCTGCGCGACGTCGTCGGCGCCGCCTGACCCCACGGATCGGTCGGCCGTCGCATCAGCGGCTGCGTCGCGGCGTGGCCGCGCCTACCATCGCCGGACCGATTTCCGTCGCCATTCCCTGTCGTCCGGGACCGCCATCATGCCGCTGTTTCGCCTCGCCCTGAGTCTCCTGCTCGTCCTCGGCACCAGCCTCGCCACCGCGCAAACGAAGCCGCGCATCGAGAAGGCCGCCGATCTGCCGCGGTTCACCTACAAGATCGACGGCAAGGTCGAGGATGTCGTGCGCTCCAAGGAGAAGTTCGCCCCGTTCGCGACCGCGGTGCGGCGCGACACCGACTCGGTGCTCGCCAACTACGACATCGCCGACAAGGCGACGCGCACGAGCCTGATCGGCCTGCTCGCCACGCTCGACTATCTCGACGGCCGCTACGACAGCGCCTTGCGGCGCGTGGGCGAGCTCCGCGCCCTGCAGGACAAGCCCGCCGACAAGCTGACCGCCGGGATGCGGCTGAGGGCGATGGCCGAAGCGGCGAAGGCCGACGGCCCGACCGGCGAGGCCTATCAGCGTGACGTCGGTGCGGCGATCCAGCGCGAGCTCGAGCCGTTGCCGTATGCGCTGGTCGAGAACAACGTGAAGGAAGCCAAGGAAGGCGCCGAGCTGATCGGCGAAGCGCTGATCCTCGGCCGCATCCGCGAGGTCGTGCAGCCGATCGTCGACCAGAACGGCTCGCTCAGCTCGGACTTCGCGCCGGGGATCGTCAGCGCGCGCTTCGCGCTGCTCGACGTGCTTCCGCTCAAGCAGACTCTGCTCGACAGTTACGGCGCCTACCTGGCGGCGCACCGAGTCGCCAAGACCGACATCTGGGCCGCACGCGACGTCACCCTGACGCCGGCTGAGACCCGCGGCCCGGTCGTCATCGGCATCTGGGACAGCGGCGTCGATACCGCGCTCTATCGCGGCCAGGTGATCCGCGAAGATGGCAAGCCTGCCGTGATCGCCTTCGACAAGTACAGCAACCCTTCGACGGGCGAGCTGATGCCGTTGCCGGCGTCCGCGCAGGGCCGTGTCGCCGAAATGACGGACCGGATCAAGGGCTTCTCCGACTTGCAGTCGAACATCGACAGCAAGGAGGCAGCCGCGCTCAAGACCTACCTTGCCGGGCTGACGCCGGCGCAATACAAGCCGGCGATCGAGGAGCTCACTTTGGCCGGCGACTACTCGCACGGCACCCACGTCGCGGGCATCGCCATCGCAGGCAACCCGGCGGCGCGGCTGGTGGTCGGCCGGATCGAGTTCGGCTACACGCTGAAGCCCGATCCGTGCCCGAGCATGGAGCTGTCCGAGCGCGACGCGCATGCCTCACAGGCGTACGTCGACTTCTTCAAGGCCCGCCACGCGCGCGTCGTCAACATGAGTTGGGGCGGCAGCGTCGGTGAGTTCGAGTCGGATCTCGAGAAATGCGGGATCGGCAGCACCGTCGCCGAGCGCAAGGCACTGGCGCGCAAGTACTTCGACATCCAGCAGGCATCGCTGACAAAGGCCTTCGCCAGCGCGCCGGAGATCCTGTTTGTGACGGCCGCCGGCAACAGCAACGACGACGCCAGTTTCATCGAGAGCGTGCCGAGCGGCATCGTCCTGCCGAACCTGCTCACCGTGGGCGCCGTCGACAGTGCCGGTGAAGAGGCTCCATTCACGAGCTACGGACCGACCGTGAAGGTGCACGCCGACGGGTACCAGGTCGAGAGCTACCTGCCGGGCGGCGCGAAGGTCGCGCTCTCCGGCACCTCGATGGCCTCGCCCGAGGTCGCCAACCTCGCCGGCAAGCTCCTGGCGGTGAACCCGAAGCTGACACCGACGGAGCTGATCCGCATCATCGTCGACACCGCCGACCGCTCGGCGGACGGCCGACGCAACCTCGTCAATCCGAAGAGGGCCCTCGCCGCGGCGCGGGCTTCCTGATCAGAGCACTTCGGAGGCGAAGTCGGCGAGGCGCGAGCGCTCGCCGCGCGCCAGGGTCACATGCCCCGAGTGGGCCCAGCCCTTGAAGCGGTCGACCGCGTAGGTCAGGCCCGAGCTTCCCTCGGTGAGGTAGGGCGTGTCGATCTGCGCCAGGTTGCCGAGGCAGACGATCTTGGTTCCCGGGCCGGCGCGCGTGATCAGCGTCTTCAGCTGCTTGGGCGTGAGGTTCTGCGCCTCGTCGATGATGACGAACTTGTTGAGGAAGGTCCGGCCGCGCATGAAGTTGAGGCTCTTGATCTTGATCTTCGAGCGCACCAGGTCGTTGGTCGCGGCGCGGCCCCATTCGCCGGCGCCGCTGTCGGTCTTCGACAGCACCTCGAGGTTGTCGTCGAGGGCGCCCATCCAGGGGCCCATCTTCTCTTCCTCGGTGCCGGGCAGGAAGCCGATGTCCTCGCCGACCGGCACGGTCACGCGCGTGACGATGATCTCGGTGTAGCGGCGGTCGTCCATCACCTGCGCCAGGCCCGAGGCGAGCGACATCAGCGTCTTGCCCGACCCGGCGGTACCCGTGAGAGTGATGAAGTCGCACTCCGGGTCCAGCAGCAGGTTGAAGGCGAAGTTCTGGTCGCGGTTCCTTGCCGTCACGCCCCAGATCGAGTTCTTCTGGTGCGTGTAGTCCTTGAGCGTGCGCAGCACCGCCGTCTTGCCGGTGATCTCGATCACCTTGGCGTAGAGCGCAGGTGCGCCGGGCGACTCGAGATAGACGAACTCGTTGATGAGGAGCGAGCCGACGATGTCGCTTGTTCCGCCGATCCGGTAGTAGGTGAGGCCGCCCTGCTGCCAGCTCTCGACCGTCTTCGCGTGCTTGTCCCAGAAGTCGGCCGGCAGCTGCAGCGTGCCGGTGTAGAGCAGGTCGCCGTCGTCGAGCGTCTTGTCGTTGAAGTAGTCCTCGGCGGGCAGGCCGAGCGCACGCGCCTTGATGCGCATGTTGATGTCCTTGGACACCAGCACGACGTCGCGCTTCGGGTTCTCCTCGACCAGCGCCTTGACGACGCCGAGGATCTGGTTGTCGGCCTTGCCCTGCGGCAGCCCCTGCGGCAGGCTGACGTGGATCAGGTCGGTCTGGAAGAAGAGCTTGCCGGCGGCCTCGCGGTGGCCGGTGCCGTTGAGCGGAATTCCTTCCGAGCGGCCGGCGGCATCGCGCCGCGTCATGTTGGCGGCGAGCGCGTCGAGGTCGCGGCTCACCTGGCGCGCGTTGCGCGCGACTTCGGTCATGCCGCGCTTGTGGCTGTCGAGCTCCTCGAGCGTGATCATCGGCAGGTAGATGTCGTGCTCGTCGAAGCGGAACAGCGATGTGGGGTCGTGCATCAGCACGTTGGTGTCGAGGACGAACAAGGTCGCCGGGCCGTCGCCGCGGGCCTTGCGCGTGCGCTCGCGCGACGCTGCCAGCGGCGCAGCGGCGGCCGCGAACGCGAACGCGGGCGCGGGCGCCTTGGCGGCGACCGGCGGCGCTGCCGGCAGCGGGCCTTCGTTCGACAGCTCGAGGAGCGCAGGTGCGACCGGCTCCGACGCCGGCCGGGCGCGGCCGGCGTCCCTGCCCGGGCGATGCGCCACGGCCGACTCGAGGTCGCCGCGACTCAGGAAGTCGGCGCGCTTGGCAGGGGGCTTGGGCAGAGGCATCGGCAGCTCGCTGGAGAAAGGGGCAACCTGGTGAAAGGATGCAATCGACGCTCCTGGGACGGCCCGCGTGGCGCGCGGCTCACGGGCGAACGGCTGCTCAACCGGCCTTCTTGATGGCCTTGACGGCCTTCAGCACTTCCTCGACGTGCCCGGCGACCGTCAGGCCGCGCCATTCGGCGCGCAGCACGCCGTTGCCGTCGATCAGGAAGGTGCTTCGCTCGATGCCCTTCACCTTTTTGCCGTACATGATCTTGTTCTTGACGACACCGAACATGTGGCAGAGCTTTTCTTCGGTATCGGCGATCAGCTCGAAGGGCAGCTCGAGGTTCTGCTTGAAACGGTCGTGCGACGCCATGTTGTCGCGCGACACCCCGAACAGCACCGCCCCGGCTTTGACGAATTCCTTGTAGTGATCACGGAATTGCATCGCCTCCGTGGTGCAACCAGGGGTATTGTCCTTCGGGTAGAAGTAGAGGACGACGATCTTGCCAGCATAGGCCTGTGGCGTGAACTTCACTCCTCCGGTTGCGAGCGCTTCAAATTCCGGTACGGGTTTATTGAGTGCAGGCGTCATGAAGTCTTGTGCTAGGCCCGGATGGGCGTCGTTACCGGAGCCTCCGGCGCGGGCGCTCACCGGCGACCCCCTCACGGGGCATAGCCTGCAATTATAGGGCTAGCCCTTGGCGCACTGACCCTCGGCGGTCAGCCCGCGGCGTGCGTATCCGTGTCGAAAAGCAGCGCTGCGACCACCGAGCGACCCTCGGCGAGCAGGACGTTGTAGGTGCGGCATGCCGCCGCGGTGTCCATCGTCTCGACGCCGATGCCGGCGTCGATCAGCGGGCGCAGCAACGCCGGTGCGGGGAAGCGCAGGCGCGCGCCGCTGCCGAACACGACGAGCTCGGGCTTGAGCGCGGCGATGCGCGCGAAGTCGTCTGCGCCGAGCTGCTCGAACGACGCTACCGGCCAGGCGACGACGTCGCCGCGCCACGGCACGATCACGCTCTCGGTGTGCTCGAGGCCGTTGACCAGAACGCCGTCGCGGCCGTGCCGCGCGATCGCGTTCTGGCCCTCGATCCGATCGGCGCGCATCTTCATGGCGCGATTATCGGCGGCGCGAAATGCTGCGCAGCGCGGCCGTGAATGCGAGCCGGGCCGCGCACCCCCTGTGGTCAAATATCGGGTTGCCCTCGGGCCCCTCGCATTGCCGGAGTCCTCCTCGTGCAGCCTCTTCAGAAGTCGAGCAAGCTCGCCAACGTCTGCTACGACATCCGCGGCCCCGTGCTCGACAAGGCACGCCAGATGGAGGAAGAGGGCCACCACATCATCAAGCTCAACATCGGCAACCTCGCGGTGTTCGGCCTCGAGCCGCCCGACGAGATCGTGCAGGACATGATCCGCAACCTGCCGCACTCGGCCGGCTATACCGACTCGAAGGGGCTGTTCGCGCCGCGTCGCGCGGTGGTTCACTACACGCAGCAAAAGCATGTCCGGGGCGTCACCGTCGACGACGTCTTCCTCGGCAACGGCGCCTCCGAGCTGATCACGATGAGCATGAACGCGCTGCTCAACGACGGCGACGAGGTGCTGATCCCCTCGCCGGACTACCCGCTGTGGACCGCCGTCACGAGCCTGTGCGGCGGCATTGCGGTGCACTACATGTGCGACGAAGCCTGCGACTGGCTGCCCGACCTCGACGACATGGAGGCCCGGATCACGCCACGCACGCGCGCCCTCGTCGTGATCAATCCGAACAACCCCACCGGCGCGCTCTATCCGGACGAAGTGCTCGAGAAGATCGTCGAGCTGGCGC
>DASXXO010000271.1:0-3991 GCA_036503045.1 Caldimonas sp.
ATCGTCGTCCTCGTCCGCGGGGATGGCATCGATGCACGCGGCGAGCTGCGCGTCGAGCCGGCCGACGAGAGCGGCGCGCGACGGCAGCGCGACGCGCCAGCGGTCGGCATGCGCGAGGCGCGCCGAATCGAAGATCGCGTCGGGACCGGCGACGGTCGGCGCAAGCGCTGCGCCGATGCGGCCGTCGGCCTCGGCGTGGTGCGGACCGCGCAGGATCCAGAACTCGGCGAACCAGGCGACGTGGCCGAGCTCCCAGGCGACCGGGTTGATCCCTGGCTGCGCCGGGACGCGCCACGCGTCGTCGTCACGGTCGAGCGTGCGCGCTAGCGTCGTCGCGCGCGCGTCGCGCAGCGCCTCGGCGAGTGCTGCGCCGGCGAGGCGGCGCGGGTCAGCGGCCGCCGTTGCGCTCATCTCGGCATGTCATCATCGATCGATGGCTTCTTTCTGGCCGCGCGTGTCGATCGTCTCGCCGGCGCTCGCCGGCGCGAACAACGGCAACTGGCACACGGCGGCGCGCTGGCAGCGCTTCCTCGCGCCGGTCGCCCGGGTCGAGGTCGTCGCGATCGGCGCCGAGGACGGCGACGCCGACCTGCTGATCGCGCTGCACGCGCGCCGTTCGGCAGCTTCGATCGCGCGCTGGCGGGCGCGCCGGCCGGACGCGCCGATCGTGCTCGTGCTGACCGGCACGGATCTCTACCGCGACCTCGACCACGACCACGACGCCCGCCATTCGCTGGAGTGTGCCAGCCGCATCGTCGTGCTGCAGGAAGCCGCCCCCGCGCGCCTCGACGCCGCGAGCCGCGCCAAGGCGACCGTGGTCGTCCAGTCGGCGTCGGCTCTGCACGCGCAGCACTCGGCGCGCGACGCCGACCTGGTCGCGGTCGGCCATCTGCGCGAGGAAAAGGATCCGGCGACGCTTCTCGGCGCGGCGCGCCTGCTCGCGCAGGACCGATCGCCGCCGACGATCGTTCAGGTCGGTGCCGCGCTCGACCCGAAGCTCGCCGACGAGGCGCGCGCGACGATGGCCGCATGCCCTCGGTACCGCTGGCTCGGGCCGCTCGCCCACGCGGCGGCGCGGCGCACGATCGCCAGGGCGCGCGCGCTCGTCCATCCGAGTCGGATGGAAGGCGGCGCGAACGTCGTCATCGAGGCGGTGCGCTCGGGCGTGCCCGTCTTGGCGAGCCGGATCGACGGCAATGTCGGCCTGCTCGGCAATGGTTACGACGGCTACTTCCCGGTCGGCGACGCGGTCGTGCTGGCCGCGCTGGCGCGCCGCTTCTGTGCCGACGAGGCCTTCGCCGCCCACCTGCGCGAGCAGTGCGCCGCGCGCGAGCCCCTGTTCCGGCCCGCGGTCGAGCGGCGAGCGGTGCGTGCGCTGGTCGCCGATGCGCTCCGAGCGCCCGCAACGGGACGCTGAGAGAATCGGGCCTGGCCCGCTTCCGTCGATCGGATCGCATGAACCCCGCCACGCCCACCCTCCCGACCGTCCCGAAGGCACCGCAAGGCCCGGCGCCGCTTCGCCTCACCAGCTTTTCGCACGGCGGCGGATGCGGCTGCAAGATCGCGCCCGGCGTGCTCTCGGAGATCCTGCGCCGGAGCGGCGGCGGGATCGTCCCGCCCGAGCTGATGGTCGGCATCGAGACCGCCGACGACGCCGCGGTCTACCGCCTCAACGACACCCAGGCGCTGATCGCGACGACCGACTTCTTCATGCCGATCGTCGACGACCCGTTCGACTTTGGCCGCATCGCGGCCGCCAACGCGATCAGCGACGTGTACGCGATGGGCGGCCGGCCGATCATGGCGCTCGCGCTGGTCGCGATGCCGATCGACAAGCTCACGGTCGAGCAGATCGGCCACATCATCCGCGGCGGCGAATCGATCTGCCGCCAGGCCGGCATCCCGGTCGCCGGCGGCCACACGATCGATTCGGTCGAGCCGATCTACGGGCTCGTCGTCCTCGGCCTCGTCCATCCCGACAAGGTGCGGCGCAACGCCGACGCGAAGGCCGGCGACGTGCTCGTCCTCGGCAAGCCGATCGGCGTCGGCGTGCTGTCTGCGGCGCTCAAGAAGGGCGAGCTCGACGAGGCCGGCTACCAGACGCTGGTCGAGACGACGACGCGCCTCAACACGCCGGGCGTTGCGCTCGCCGAGATCGCCGGTGTGCACGCGATCACCGACGTCACCGGCTTCGGCCTTGCCGGCCATGCGCTCGAGCTCGGCCGCGGCGCCAAGCTCGGCGTGACGATCAAGTGGTCCAAGGTGCCGCTCCTGGCGCGCGTCGCCGAGATGGCGCGCGACGGCTTCGTCACCGGCGCGTCGGCGCGCAACTGGCACGGCTACGGCGTCGAGGTGCTGCTCGACAACACGCTGCCGCCGGTCGTGCGTGACCTGCTCTCTGACCCGCAGACCTCGGGCGGGCTGCTCGTCAGCTGCTCGCCCGAGAGCGTCAAGGACGTGCTCGCCGTGTTCCGCGACCAGGGCTTCGATGCCGCGGCGCCGATCGGCGTCGTGCGCGAAGGCGTCGGCCTGCGCGTGATTCCCTGAGGGCGGCGAGACGCGCGCGCGTCACGCCTCCGCGAAGAGCATCGGCGCGCCGGCCTCGGTCGAACCGTCGCTGCCGAAGCGCGCGCCTTCGGCGAGAAGACGATCGAGCTCGCCGCTATCAGCTGAGTTCCCCACGCGTACGCCGATCTCGGCCGCGAGCGCGCGCATCTGCCGCGTCGACGTGCGGATGCGCGCGCGAAACGCCGCGTCGTCGAGAGGGTCGACGAGGCTCGCGTTGAGCGCGGCGAACCACGGCAGCGACGCCTGGTCGTGCATCAGCGCGGGATTGGCGATTGCGTCGTGCGGCCGGGCCGCCGACCAGGCGCGAAGCAGCGCCTGGACGACGCGGTTGAGCGCTTGGCAGTGCGCCAATTCGTCGCGCAGCGCCGAGAGCGCTGCCAGGTCGGCGAGGCGGCGCTGGAAGAAGAACTGCGCGAGCACCCCCCAGTAGTAGGTGTAGTCCCAGATCACCTTGACCGGCAGCACCTCCGGGTCGCCGAAGATCGGGTACTGGCCTTCGTAGAGCACGAGCGTGCTCTCGTAGAACGAGTGGAAGATCTGGTCGAAGAGCGCCGCGTACGCGTCGATCGGCCGGCCGGCGCGGTCGCGCCCGACCAGCTCGCAGATGTAGGTGTTGGCGATCGCGATGAAGTCGGTGCCGGGTGAATAGAACGGGTCGAGGAAGAGGCCGGCCTCGCCGGTGAGCGCCCAGCGCTCGCCTGAGAAGACCTGCTTGCAGCCGTACGAGAAGCGGCGCAGGAACGCGAAGTCCTGCAGCAAGGCGCGCTTGCCGTCGAGCGCGTCGAAGACGCGTGGCTGGTGCTGCGCGAGCCAGTTCATCGCCTTCTCGAACGTGTTCATCGTCGCGAGCGGATGGAGCTTCGCGTCGGCGACGATGCCGACCGAATGCGACCCCGACGCGAGCGGGATGAGCCAGACCCAGTAGCCGTCGCCGACCAGGTGGTTGGTCGAGAGCCAGCGCGCCGCAGGCGTGCAGCGCGCGCGCCAGGCGGGATCGTCGGACCAGTCGTCGACCGCGATCCGCGCGCCGATCCGGAACCACGCTGCATTGGCGTCGTGGCCGTTCGGCTCGGCGAGCTCGCGCTTCTTCTTGATCAGGCCCGCGCGCCCGCAGGCGTCGACGAGCCAGCGCGTGCGCGCGCTGTGCTCGATGCCGCCGCGGCCGAAGACGACGCGGTGCTCGCCGCCGTCGTCGGCGAGCGCGATGTCGCGCACGGTCGCGCCGCAGACGAAGCGGACGCCGCGCCGCTCGGCTTCCTCGGCGAGGAAGTTCTCGAGGATGCCGCGGTCGAGCTGGTAGCTCGGCACGGTGAGGAAGCGGCTCGCGCCGATCTCGGCGACCGCGTCGATGTCGCGCCGGCCTTCCGACGAGAAGAAGCGGAAGCCGAACTTCTTCAGCTGCGCGGTCTCGAGGTGTTCCTTC
>DASXXO010000272.1:0-5713 GCA_036503045.1 Caldimonas sp.
CCTGGCAGCCCGCGATGAGGATCACCGCCGGATCGAACTTCTTGACGATCGCCGAGAGGCGCCCGCTTGCTGCGACCTGCGCGATCGCCGCATCCGGATCGACCGGCCGGCTTCCGGCGGCCTTGGCGACGTCGAGCTGCAGCTTGTCGTAGAACGCCTGGTGGTCGCGATAGGTGCGCATCGCGACCGACTCTGGCATCAGCTTGGGACGCTGCGACGGGATCGTCGCCGGCGGCATCAGCGCGGCGCGCGTGACGGTGCCGCTGTGACAGCTGTCGGAGAGGACGAGGATGCGCACGCCGGCGGCGAATCCGCTGAGCTCGTAGTAGAGCTCGTCGTCGATCAGCTGGCCGTCGTAGAGTACCAGGTCTCGTCCTTCTTGTCGTCCTCGTCGCCCGAAACGTCGGGGACCTGGCCGCCGTGGCCGGAATAGCTGAGGAACAAGAAGCTGCCCTTCGCCAGCGTCTTGGCGGCGCTGCGCAGCGTGCCGAGGACAGCGGCGCGCGTCGCCTTCTTGGTGAGCAGCACCGTCGGCGCGAAGCCTTGGGCGCGCGCGATCGCGGCCATGTCGTTGGCGTCGAACTCGCACGCGGCGAGCGGGCCGTCCCAGCCCGAATACGCCGCGGCGCTGACGCCGTTGAGGCCGATGTGCAGCGACAGCGCCTTCGTCTTGCCGCTGCTCTCCTCGTTGCGAGCCTTCGCCGCGCTCTTGGCCATGTCCTCTCCTCGTGCGATCTCGATCGTCGGCGTGCGACGGGGCCGAAATCATCGGCGCCGCGGACGGCCGAGGCAAGCCTCGACCGGCCGTGGCGATTGAAGCACCCCTCGCGCGCACGCGGCATCCCTTCGAATGGCGATGCGCGCGTCAGAGCGTTCGCGTGTCGATCTGCAGCACCGTGCCGCCGGCGTCACGCACGGTCTCGACGAGATGGCGGGTGCCGCCGGGTCCGTCGCCGCCACCGCCGTCCCACAGGCAGATGCAGCACAGCCGCTCGGCGCCGGCCGCGCGCGCGCTGGCGAGCAGCCAGAGGTTGCCGCGCACGAACGGGTCCTCGCCGTCGGCGAGCGCACCGAGCTCCTGCGGCGCTTCGCTCGGCGCGTGGTCGAGCCGCGCGACGACGGCGCGAAAGCGCGCATGCCATGCGGCGCCGGCTTCGACCGGCAGCAGCGACGCGGCGACGAACTCGCGTTCGCAGAGCGGCAACAGCAGGCGCAGCGGCACGCCGCGCGCGAGGCATGCTTCGGCGAACAGCAGGTCGCCGCCGGCAGCGCCTTGCGTGAACGCGAGGTCGCACGGCCCGGCGTCGATCTCGGCGAGCGCGGCCTCGATGCGCCGCGCCGCCGCCGGAACGAGCACGCTCGGAAAGCGCGGCAGCGGGCGATCCGGCGCATCGACCATGTGGCCCGTGAAGAGAATCGCCTGACGCAGCGCGCCGGTGGCACCGGCCGCGCTCGTCATTGCCGCTCGACCACGACCGGCACGATCGCGAGCGCCGCGCGGACGCGCAGGGCGGCGCTCTCCGCCTCGTCGCGGCTGCGGTACGGCCCCGCCTGGACGCGGTAGAGCGCGGGGTCGGCGACGATCGCAAGCAGCGGCTCGAGCCAACCGGCCTCGGCGTCGGCGCCGATGCGGCGGCGGAAGCTCTCGGCGCCATCGCGCTCGCGGAAAGCGCCGAGCTGGACCCAGAAGCCGCGCGCCGCCGCGTCGGTCGGGCGTGCGACCGGTGCCTGCGGAGCGGCCGCTGACGTGGAGGCGAACGCGACGTCTTGCGCCGGTACCGTGACCGGAGCCGATGGTGACGGCGGCGGTACGGCCGTCGACGGCGGCATCACGGCGCCGATCGCCGGCGGCTGCGCCGCCGCCTCCCGCGTGGCTGCGTTGCCGCGCCACGCGCCAGTGCGGATGTCGTCGAAGGTGATCCGCTCGAGCTCGACCGGCGCGACGCCGCGCAGCAGGTCGAGCTTGAGCGCGGCGGTGTAGCTCAAGTCGACGATGCGACCGGCAACGAACGGCCCGCGGTCGTTGATCCGGACCACCACTTCGCGGCCGTTTGCCGGGTTGCGGATGCGCGCATAGCTCGGGATCGGCAAGGTCGGGTGCGCGGCCGTCATCGCGTACATGTCGTAGGGCTCGCCGCTCGACGTGCTGCGACCGTTGAACTTGGTGCCGTACCAGGACGCGAGGCCACGTTCGCTGAACGGCACGTCGCGCGTCTCCGGCACGTAAGTCCGGCCGAGCGCCTGGTACGGCTTGTTCGGGCCGCCGATGCGGATCGCCTCGACCCGCGGCTCGGCGTCCGGGCGGCTCGCGAGATCGGCCGGCGGGCGGGCGCCGGGGCCGTCGGCGCCGTTCGCCGACGTGCGCACGTCGGCCGGACGCGGCGTCGACGCGCAGCCGCACAGGACGGCGACAACGGCGAGCGGCCAACCGATCCGGACGGGTCGCGCCAGCGGCCCGGCGACGCGAGAACGCATGGTCGCGACCTTACCCGAAGCGGCGCACGGTTGCGAAAGCGCGTCGGGCTTCTGCCGCTGCACCCCCGCGGCGATCCGCGGCCGCTCAGCGGCAGTCGACCGCGCGGAACTCGACGCGCCGGTCGAGCGCGTCGCGCAGGTCATCGGTGCCGAGGCCGACGATCACCTCGCGCGAGCCGACGCCCTCGGCGGCGATTTTCGGTGCGAGCGTCTTGTTCTCGCGCTCGAGTCTCTGCTTGATCACCGCGGCGCGCTTTTGCGAAAGCACCTCGTTCGCCGCCGGGTCGCCGGTCCGGCTGGTGTGGCCGACGACACGCAGGCAGCCCTCGTGCGTCGCCGCGCGCATTGCGACCTGCTGCAGCCAGACCGCGTACTGCGCCTGCAGGTCGGAAGACTGCAGCAGCGTCGTCGTCCCCGGGTTGAAGAAGATCTTGATCGGCAACTGCCTGGACTCGAGGCCGAGGTCGACGATCCTGGCGAAGGTCTCGGCCGCTTCCTTCTTGCGTCCGGTCTTCCAGCTCGTCGCATAGAGGCCGTTCAGGACGCGCAGATCGTCCGGGGCTGCGACCGTGCGCGCCTCGTGGTAGAGCCGATACGCATCCGCGGTCTTGTTCTCCTCGAATGCCAGGCTCGCCTCGTTGATCAGCGCCACCGCCGAGAGACGCTGCAGGTAGGCGGGCGCGACCGGGTCGCCGGGGGAGCTGCCCTGGCAGCTGCGGATGTAGGCCTGCGCGGTCGTATCCAGCGCCCAAGTCGGGCTGTCGCGGAAGAGCGGCCGCGGCTCGGCGTCGACGCTCGCGAGCGTCGCGCGGTCGACCCGCTTGGCAACGAGCTTGCCGGTGCGCAGGTCGATCAGGACGAGACAGACGCGGAACGCGTCGGCGTTCTCGTCCTTGGCGTTTCTGGTGTTGATCGCAGTCAGCGTGCCGATCAGCAGCAGCGGCTGCGACGCGAGCGCGGCGCGCGTCAGCGGCTGCACGTTCCACGCCGGCACGCGGCGCGTGATGAGCCCCGCGAGCTGCGCACCCATCTGCGCCGTGCCGTTGGTCTGCTGGCCGGTGCTGGCGTCGATCAGCGGGTCGATGACAAGATCGCGCGGTGCGTTGCCGAGGGTCGCGAGCGCGTCCTGCAGCAGCCGGTCGCCGGCGCGCGCGACGGCGTCCGCGAACGGGGCGGCGACGGGCGCCGGCGCAGGCGCAGCTGCAGGCTGCGGCGCGGGTGTGCTCGGCTGCGACGCCGGAGCCGGAGCCTCGGACGCCGGCGGCGCGGCGCAGCCGGCGACGAGCAGAACCAGGATCCAGAGTCCGCGCGCCAGTGGCGCCGAGGCGAGGTGCTGCATGTCGATCGCGCGAGCGCGCGCCCAAGTTCGAACCGATGGCGAATGTAGGTCGGCAACGTCGCCGAGACAATCGAGACATCCTCCGAGTGAACGACCGACTGGCTCGACCTCGTTCAATGGCCCGCGATGGCCGTCGCCATCCGCAGCGCCGCGCAATCGACCCTTTCCTACGCGCGTCGCCTGCACCCGCCGACAGAAGACGGGCGCCTAAAGCGCGACAGTCGAGACCTCGGGCCACCGCTTCGACGACAAGAGCGACGCCCGAATCGGCAACCGCATCAGAGAGGACAGCTTATGAACAAGGACCAAGTGAAAGGCCGTGTCGAGCAGGCCAAGGGCAGTGTCAAGGAAGGCGTCGGGAAAGCCACCAACAATCCCAACCTGCGCGACCAGGGCACCGCCGACAAGGTTGCGGGCAAGGCGCAGGCGACCTACGGCGACGCGAAACAGAAAGTCAAGAACGCCGTCGACAAGGCTTAAGGGTCGGGTCGGCGCCGCAAACGACGGCGGGCCCTTCAACGGCGGCAGTGTCGGGTGACCGGCGCTGCCGCCTTCTCGTTGGCAGCGCGGCGCGAGCGCCGATCTCAGGCCCAGAGCGCGCGCACGCGCGCGCCGACGTCGACGCTTGCCGCCGCCGGCGCAGCTGCCGGTCGGCGCTCGACGGCGCAAGCGGGATCGACGTGCTCGAACAGATCGTGCAGCGTCCGCGGCAGGAAGCGGCTGATCGATCCGTACACGTGCCGATCGCCGAACGCCGACTGCTGCGTGACGTAGAAGCGCTGCGGCACGAGCAGGTGCAGATGGTGTCGCGCGCGCGTCATCGCGACATAGAGGATGCGCCGCTCCTCCTCGATCTCGGCAGCGCCGCCGGTCGCCATGTCCGACGGGATGCAGCCGTCGACGACGCGCAGCACCGACACGGCGCTCCATTCCTGTCCTTTCGCCGAGTGGATCGTCGAGAGGATCAGGTAGTCCTCGTCGCGCCCCGGCGGGCCGGCCTCGACGCTCGCTGCCGCCGGGGGGTCGAGCGCGAGCTCGGTCAGGAAGCGCTCGCGCGACGGATAGCCTCCGGCGAGGCGGAGGAGGTGCGCGATGTCGGCGGCGCGCGGCGCGGCAGCGTCGTGCATGCGCTCGAGAAGCGGCAGGTACCAGCGCTCGACCGCGGCGAGCTCGCCCGGCCACGGCGAATCCGGCGCGCGCAGCGCCGCGAACAGCTCGGCGAACGCTGCCCATGCCGGAGCGGCAGCGGGCGCTACAGCGACGCCGCGCAGATCTGCGACCGGGTCGCCGCCGGCCGCCAGCGTCGCCAGGATCCGCTCCGCGCTCGCCGCGCCGATACCCGGGACGAGCTGCAGTGCACGCAATGAAGCGCGCTGGCCGTGCGGGTTGGCAGCGAAGCGCAACACCGCGAGGACGTCCTTGACGTGCGCCGCGTCGAGGAATTTGAGACCCCCGTACTTGACGAACGGGATGTCACGTCGCGCCAGCTCGAGCTCGAGTGCGTTGCTGTGCTGGCTGCTGCGAAAGAGCACCGCCTGGCTCTTCAGCGCGAGCCCCGACTCGCGCAGCGCGAGGACGCGCTCGGCGACCCATGCCGCTTCCGCCGCCTCGTCCTCGACCCAGACCAACGCCGGGCGCTCGGCCGCGTGGCGCTCGCTCCAGAGCTGCTTGACGTGACGCTCCGCCGCGAGGGCAATCACCGCGTTCGAGGCCGTCAGCAGCGGCGCCGTCGAGCGGTAGTTCTGCTCGAGCGTAAGCACGGCCGCAGGCGGCGCGAAGCGATCGGCGAAATCGAGGATGTTGCGCACCTCGGCGGCGCGAAACGAATAGATCGACTGGGCGTCGTCGCCGACGACGGTGAGGCCGCGGCCGTCCGGCTTCAGCCCGAAGACGATCTCC
>DASXXO010000273.1:0-5299 GCA_036503045.1 Caldimonas sp.
GGCCGAGCGCAGCCTCGCGCTCGTGCGGGGCCTGTCCACCGACGACCTCGTGCTCTGTCTGATCTCGGGCGGTGGCTCGTCGCTGCTGACGCTGCCGCCGCCCGGCGCGACGCTCGCCGACAAGCAGCAGCTCAACCGCGCGCTGCTCGCTTCGGGGGCGACGATCGGCGAGATGAACTGCGTGCGCCGCCACGTCTCGGCGATCAAGGGCGGGCGGCTCGCGGCGGCGTGTCATCCGGCGCACGTGCTGACGCTGCTCGTCTCCGACGTCCCCGGCGACCGGCCGGGCGACATCGCGTCGGGACCCACGGTCGCCGATCCGACCACCTGCGCCGAAGCGCTCGACATCGTGCGCCGCTACGGCATCGAGATCGCGCCGGCGCTGCGCGCGCTGCTCGAGGGCGGCGGCGGCGAATCGGTCAAGCCCGGCGACCCGCGCCTGGCGCGCGCCGAGACGCGCATCGTCGCCGCGCCGCAGATGGCGCTCGCGGCGGCAGCGGCGGTCGCCCGCGGCGAGGGGATCGCGACGCACATCCTCGGCGACGCGATCGAGGGCGAGGCACGCGACGTCGGCAAGGTGATGGCGGGAATCGCGCTCGAGGTTGCCGTGCGCGGCCAGCCGTTCGCGGCGCCGTGCGTTCTGCTCTCGGGCGGCGAGACGACCGTGACGGTGCGCGGCCACGGCCGCGGCGGGCGCAACGTCGAGTTCCTGCTCTCGCTCGCGATCGCGCTCGACGGCAGTCCGGGCATCCACGCGCTCGCCGCCGACACCGACGGCGTCGACGGCCAGGAGGAGATCGCCGGTGCTCTCCTCGCGCCGGACACGCTGGCGCGGGCGTGGGCGAAGGGCATGCGCCCCAGGGACCGCCTCGCCGACAACGACGGCCACGGCTTCTTTCAGGCGCTCGGCGATTCGCTCGTCACCGGGCCGACGCTCACCAATGTCAACGATTTCCGCGCCATCCTGATCGATCCCGAAGAGAGCGGATGACCCTGCGCGACGCACCGCTTCGCGCTAGCGAGCAGGCGCAGACGTGTGCGAGACTTGCGACGAAGAAGAGCCATCCGGAGACATCCATGTCCGCTCTCCCCGAATCCGCTCGCGGCGCCGCCGCCAACGACGCCGATCCCACGGAGACCCGCGAGTGGCTCGACGCGCTCGCCGCGGTCATCGCCTCCGAAGGCGGCGAGCGCGCCCACTTCCTGCTCGAGCAGCTGATCGACCAGGCGCGCCAGTCCGGCATCGACGTGCCGTTCTCGGCCAACACCGCCTACGTCAACACGATTCCGACCGAGCAGGAAGAGCGCTCGCCCGGCAACATCGAGATCGAGGAGCGGCTGCGCGCCTACATGCGCTGGAACGCGATGGCGATGGTCGTCAAGGCGAACCGCCTGCATACGGACGACGGCGGCGAGCTCGGCGGCCACATCTCGAGCTTCGCCTCGCTGGCGACGATGTTCGGCACTGGCTTCAACCACTTCTGGCATGCCGAGACGCCCGAGCACGGCGGCGACCTGCTCTACATCCAGGGCCACTCGTCGCCCGGCATCTACGCGCGCGCCTTCATGGAAGGGCGGCTGACGGAAGACCAGCTCCTGCACTTCCGCCAGGAAGTCGACGGCAAGGGCATCTCGAGCTATCCGCACCCGAAGCTGATGCCCGAGTTCTGGCAGTTCCCGACCGTCTCGATGGGCCTCGGGCCGATCATGTCGATCTACCAGGCGCGCTTTCTGAAGTACCTGCATGCGCGCGGCATCGCCGACACGTCCAAGCGCAAGGTCTGGGTGTTCTGCGGCGACGGCGAGATGGACGAGCCGGAGTCGCTCGGCGCGATCGGCCTGGCCGCGCGCGAGAAGCTCGACAACCTGATCTTCGTCATCAACTGCAACCTGCAGCGCCTCGACGGCCCGGTGCGCGGCAACGGCAAGATCATCCAGGAGCTCGAAAGCGAGTTCCGCGGCTCGGGCTGGAACGTGATCAAGCTGATCTGGGGCAGCTACTGGGATCCGCTGCTCGCGCGCGACAAGGAAGGGATTCTGCGCAAGGTGATGATGGACACCGTCGACGGCGACTACCAGGCGATGAAGGCCAACGACGGCGCGTTCGTCCGCAAGCATTTCTTCGGCCAGGACCCGAGGCTGCTCGAGGTGGTCTCGAAGATGAGCGACGAGGACATCTGGCGCCTCAACCCCGGTGGCCACGATCCGCAGAAGGTGTACGCGGCGTTCCACCGCGCTGCCCACCACGAGGGCCAGCCGACGGTGCTCCTGGTCAAGACCGTCAAGGGCTTCGGCATGGGCAAGAGCGGCGAGGGCAAGAACACCGCGCACCAGACCAAGAAGCTCGTCGACGAGGACGTCAAGGCGTTCCGCGACCGCTGGAACATCCCGATCCCCGACGACCAGCTCGAAGCCATTCCGTTCTACAAGCCGGCCGACGACACGCCCGAGATGAGGTATCTGCAGGAGCGCCGCCAGACGCTCGGAGGCTACCTGCCGAAACGGCGCACGCGCGCCGACGAGCAGTTCAAGGTGCCGCCTCTCGACACCTTCAAGGCGGTGCTCGATCCGACCGCCGAAGGGCGCGAGATCTCGACGACGCAGGCCTTCGTCCGCTTCCTGGCCCAGCTCCTGCGCGACAAGGAGCTCGGGCCGCGCGCGGTGCCGATCCTGGTCGACGAGGCGCGCACCTTCGGCATGGAGGGTCTCTTCCGCCAGATCGGCATCTACAACCCGGAAGGGCAGAAGTACACGCCGGTCGACCGTGACCAGGTGATGTACTACCGCGAGGACAAGTCCGGCCAGGTGCTGCAGGAGGGCATCAACGAGCCGGGCGGCATGAGCAGCTGGATCGCCGCGGCGACGTCGTACTCGGTGAACAACCGGATCATGGTGCCGTTCTACGTCTACTACTCGATGTTCGGCTTCCAGCGCGTCGGCGACCTCGCGTGGGCCGCCGGCGACATGCAGGCGCGCGGGTTCCTCCTCGGCGGCACCTCGGGCCGCACGACCCTGAACGGCGAGGGCCTGCAGCACGAGGACGGCCACAGCCACGTCCTCGCGCAGACGATCCCCAACTGCATCTCGTACGACCCGACCTTCGCGCACGAGGTCGGCGTGATCCTCCACCACGGCCTGGTGCGCATGGTCGAGCAGCAGGACAACGTCTTCTTCTACCTGACGCTCCTGAACGAGAACTACCCCCAGCCGGGACTGCGCCAGGGGACCGAGCAGGAGATCGTCAAGGGCATGTACCTGCTGCAGGAAGGCGCGAAGAAGGCGCCGCGCGTCAACCTGCTCGGCAGCGGAACGATCCTGCGCGAGAGCATCGCGGCGCGCGAGCTGCTCGACAAGGACTGGGGAATCGCCGCGAATGTCTGGAGCTGCCCGAGCTTCAACCAGCTCGCGCGCGACGGCCAGGACGCCGAGCGCTGGAACATGCTCCATCCGACCGAGCGCGCGCGCGTGCCTTTCGTCGCCCAGCAGCTCGACAAGTTCGGCGGCCCGGTGATCGCGTCGACCGACTACATGAAGAACTATGCCGAGCAGATCCGTCCGTTCCTGCCCAAGGGGCGCGCCTACAAGGTGCTCGGCACCGACGGCTTCGGACGCAGCGACTTCCGCACCAAGCTGCGCGCGCACTTCGAGGTCGACCGCCGCTACATCGTCGTCGCCGCTCTGAAGGCGCTCGCCGAAGAGGGCAGTGTGCCGGTGACCAAGGTCGCGGAGGCGATCGCCCGCTACGAGATCGACGCCGACAAGATCAACCCGCTCTACGCCTGAGCAGCTGCTGCAAGGACAAGAAGAAATGGCCGCAGTCGAAGTCAAGGTCCCCGACATCGGCGAATTCAAGGACGTCGAGATCATCGAGGTTCTCGTCAAGCCGGGCGACCGGGTCCAGCCCGAGCAGTCGCTGATCACGGTCGAGAGCGACAAGGCGTCGATGGAGATTCCGTCGAGCGCCGGCGGCGTCGTCAGGGAGATGAAGGTCAAGGTCGGCGACAAGGTGAGCGAAGGGTCGCTCGTGCTGGTGCTCGATGCCGAAGGCGGCGCTCCGGCGGCCGCAGCGCCGCCCCAGGCGGCCGCATCGGCAGCGCGCGCCGGCAGCGCGGCCATCGCCGCGGCGTCGCCGCCGCCGACTCCGGGGCCGCATGCGCAAGCCGCGGGCGGCGGCGGCAGCGTCGAAGTCGTCGTGCCGGACATCGGCGACTTCAGCGACGTCTCGGTCATCGAGGTGCTCGTCAAGCCAGGCGACACCGTGGCGGTCGAGCAAAGCCTCATCACGGTCGAGAGCGACAAGGCATCGATGGAGATCCCGTCGAGCGCTGCCGGAGTCGTCAAGGACCTGCGCGTCAAGGTCGGCGACAAGGTTTCGCAGGGCAGCGTCGTCGCGGTTCTGCAAGGCACCGGTGCGGTCGCGTCGGCGAGCGCGGCGGTGACACAGGGCGCGGCGACCAACGCCGCCGAGGACCGCGGTTCGGCGCCGTCGACGGGCACCACGCCACCGCCCGCTGCGCCTGCGCCAGGCGCCGCAGCGCACGAGCGGCATCTTCCGACTGCGGCCTTGCCGGCGCACGAGCCGACCGCACCGACCGGCGCGCTGCCGCACGCATCGCCGACGATCAGGAAGCTCGCGCGCGAGCTCGGGGTGCCGCTCGGCGAGGTCAAGGGCTGCGGACCGAAGGGCAGGATCACGCAGGAGGACGTGCAGGAATTCGTCAAGGCGGTCCTCGCCGGCACGGCGCAGACCAAGGCGCAGGCGGCCAGGGCGCCGGCCGGCGCGCCCGCGGGCGGCGGCGCGTTCCCCGGCGTGCTGCCGTGGCCGCAGGTCGACTTCGCGAAATTCGGGCCGATCGAGCGCAAGGACCTGTCGCGCATCAAGAGGATCAGCGGCCCGGCGCTGCACCGCAACTGGGTGACGATCCCGCACGTCACGAACCACGACGACGCCGACATCACCGATCTCGAGGCGTTTCGCGTCCTCACCAACAAGGAGAACGAGAAGTCGGGCGTCAAGGTGACGATGCTCGCGTTCCTGATCAAGGCCTCGGTCGCGGCGCTGAAGAAGTTCCCCGAGTTCAATGCGAGCCTCGACGGCGAGCAGATCGTCCTCAAGCAGTACTTCCACATCGGCTTTGCCGCCGATACGCCGAACGGGCTCGTCGTTCCGGTCCTCAAGGACGCCGACAAAAAAGGCGTGCTGCAGATCTCGCAGGAGATGGGCGAGCTCGCCAAGAAGGCGCGCGACGGCAAGCTCACGCCGGGCGACATGAGCGGCGGGTGCTTCTCGATCTCGTCG
>DASXXO010000274.1:0-4953 GCA_036503045.1 Caldimonas sp.
CGTCGCCGGTGCGTCGGTGCTCCTGTTCCAGAAGAAGAAGGCCATCTCGATCTACCAGCGCCAGTCGAACCCGGTGATCGACAACGCGCTCCGGCGCGGGCGCCTCCGCTTCGGCAACGCCGAGATCTTCGCGCGCGACGACGCCGGCCGCGCCCTCGTACGCGCGATCCGGCGCGGCGATGCCTTCTTCAACCTGCCCGACATGGACTTCGGTACGCGCGACGCGGCGTTCGTGCCCTTCTTCGGCATCGAGGCGACGACGCTGCTCGCGCCCTCGCGCATGGCGCGCGCGCTCGACATGGTCGTGCAGCCGGTGGTCGCCGAGATCCTGCCCGGCGGCGCCGGCTACCGTGTGCGCTTCGAGGCGCCATGGCCCGACTTCCCGACCGACGACGCGGTCGCCGACGCCGCGCGCATGAACCGCTGGATCGAAGACGAGATCCGGCAGAACCCTGCGCAGTACCTCTGGGTGCACCGTCGCTTCAAGACGCGACCTCCAGGCGAGCCGCCGTTGTATTAGCGTCGCGGGCGACGCGGCGGCGACGCGATAATCGATCAATGCGTGTTCGCTTCGCCAAGATGCAGGGGGCCGGCAACGACTTCGTCGTCCTCGACGCGACGCGTGCGCCGATCGCGCTCGACGCGGGCCGGCTGAAGACGCTTGCCGATCGCCGCTTTGGCGTCGGCGCCGACCAGATCCTCGTCGTCGAGAAGGCGTCGCGGCCCGATGTCGACTTTCGCTACCGCATCTTCAACGGTGGCAGCGGCGACGAGGTCGAGCAGTGCGGCAACGGCGCGCGCTGCTTCGTGCGCTTCGTGCGTGAGCGCGGCCTCACCGACAAGAAGACGATCGCGGTCGAGACGATGAACCGGCGCCTCGAGCTGCGCCTGCAGGACGACGGCCGCGTCACGGTCGACATGGGCGCTCCCGACTTCGATCCTGGGCAGGTGCCGTTCGACACTTCCGGCCTCGTGGCGCGGGCGCAGGAGTCCTCGCTGCCGTTGTGGCCGCTTGACCTCGGCGGCGGGCACGGCGTCGAGCTCGCGGTCGTCTCGATGGGCAACCCCCACGCGGTGCAGCTCGTCGGCGACATCGACGCTGCTCCGGTCGGGGAGCTTGGCCCGCGGATCGAGCGTCATCCGCGCTTCGCGCGCGGCGTCAACGCTGGCTTCGTGCAGGTCGTCGCACGCGACCGCATCCGCCTGCGCGTGTTCGAGCGCGGCGCGGGCGAGACGCTCGCCTGCGGCACCGGCGCGTGCGCGGCGGTCGCGGTCGGCGTTCGCCTCGGCCTGCTCGCGTCGCGCGCCGACGTCGAGACGCGCGGCGGCCGCTTGACGATCGAGTGGCCCGGCGCCACCGCACCGGTCCTGATGACTGGCGCGGCCGAGACTGTTTTCGAAGGGGAGATCGAGCTTTGAACGGAGCGACACCGATGGGCGTGCAGGGGATCACCGAGACCGACATCGCCAACTACCTCGCCGCGAGCCCCGGCTTCTTCGAGCGCCACGCCGAGCTGCTCGGCACGATCCAGCTCACCAGCCCGCATGGCCAGCGCGCCGTCTCGCTGCAGGAGCGGCAGATGGAAATGCTGCGCGACAAGATCAAGGGGCTCGAGCGGCAGATCGTCGGGATGGTCCGCCACGGCCAGGACAACGTGGCGATCGCCGACAAGCTGCACCGCTGGACGCGTGCACTCATGCTGACCGCCAACGCCGCTGACCTGCCGCAGGTGCTCGTCGGCGAGCTGCAGCACCAGTTCCTGATTCCGCAGGCGGCGGTGCGCGTCTGGGGCGGCGACGGCGTCTTCGCCGACCTGCCGTTCGCGCGCGCGGTGAGCGAGGACGTGAAGATCTTCGCGACCAGCCTCAGCGCGCCGTACTGCGGCGTCAACACCGGCTTCGAGGCGGTGCAGTGGCTCGAGGACCCGAGCCACGTGTCGTCGCTCGCGCTCGTTCCGCTGCATCACGACGGCGCGGGTGGCACGTTCGGCCTGCTCGTCCTCGCTTCGCCCGACCCGACGCGCTACACCGCCGACATGGGCACCGACTTCCTCGCACGCATCGGCGAAGTGGCGGGCGCCGCGCTGACGCGGCTGCTGCCGGCGACGTGAGCGCGCGCGACGACGTCGACTCCGCGCCGAGCGCGCGCGACGCGGACGTCGCGCGCCATCTCGAATACCTGCAGGTCGAGCGACGCGTCGCCGCGCGCACGCTCGCGCTCTACGGCGAGGCGTTCGACCGCCTCGAGCGGCTTGCCGCCGCGATCGCGCTGCCGCTGCGCGAGGCGAAGACGCATCACGTGCGGCGCTTCGCCGCGCAGCTGCACTCGGGCGGACTGTCGCCGCGCTCGATCGCGCTCGCGCTCTCTGCCTGGCGCGGCCTCTATCGCTGGCTCGGCCGCGCCGGGCTCGTCGACGCCAATCCGGTCGATGGCGTGCGCGCGCCGCGCGCCGCGCAGCCGTTGCCGAAGGCGCTCTCGGTCGACCATGCGGTTGCGCTGGTCGCGCATCGCGACGACGGCGAAGCAGACCAGCGCCTCGCCGCGCGCGACGCGTGCATCGCCGAGCTGCTTTACGGCTGCGGCCTGCGGGTCGGCGAGCTGGTCGGCCTCGACGTCGTCGCGAGCGGCGCCGCAGCGGGCTGGATCGACGCGGCCGACGCGACCGCGCACGTCCTCGGCAAGGGCGGCAAGCGCCGCGCAGTGCCAGTCGGCGCGCCGGCGCTCGAGGCGCTCGCGCGCTGGCTCGCGCAACGCCATGAGATCGCGCGCGCGACCGAGGCGGCGCTCTTCGTCACGCGGCGCGGCACGCGGCTGACCGCGAGCCAGGTACGCGCGCGCCTGAAGGCGCGCGCGATCGCCGCCGGCGTGCCGACGCACGTCCATCCGCACATGCTGCGCCATTCGTTCGCATCGCACGTGCTGCAATCGAGCGGCGATCTGCGCGCGGTGCAGGAGCTGCTCGGCCACGCCAACATCGCGACGACGCAGATCTACACCAAGCTCGACTTCGGCCATCTATCGAAGGTCTACGACGCGGCTCATCCGCGCGCGCGTCGCAAGTAGCTCACGCGCTCGGCGCGCCGCGGGCTGAGTCTCGAGGCGCTCGGCGACCGGGCGCGCTGCTCAGCGCAGAACGAGCCGTCGCAACGGTGGGTCGGCATCCGACCACGCGCGCTCGGCGTCCGCGCGCACGCGGAGCGCCTCGGCGGTTCGGCCCTGGCGGTCGAGCGCGCGCTGCAGACCGGCGAGCGCCCAGCCGTTGTCGCGTTGCGCACCGAGCTCGGCGCGAAACGCGCTTTCGGCGTCGCTCCAGCGAGCGGCGCGCAGCATGAGATCGCCGAGGGCAACGCGCGACAGCGAGCCGAGGATCGGCGGCTCGTTCGCCCCGAGCGCAGCCTCGAGTGCGTCGGCGCCGGCGAGGGCAGTACGCGCCGCGGCCGCATCGTTGCCGGCGACGGCGATCTCGCCGCGCAGGTGGCGGGCGAGGATCTCGAGCACGTTCTTCGCGGGGTCGTCGCCCATCAGCGTCCTGCCGCGCAGTGCCGCCGCGTCGAGCGCCGAGTCGAGGCGGGCCGAGCGCTGGCGCGCCGCCTCGACATGGCCGATCCGGACGAGCGCGACGCCGGCGCCGTAGTCTGCGATTGCTCCGGCGATTCCGTCGTCGCCCGCCGGGGCGCCGGCGCCGAGGACGTCGTCCCAGCGCTCGAGGCGAACGAGCGTCAACAGCGGCAGGCTGCGCATGAACTCGGCGCTCGCGCTCTTGCCGTTGGCGGCGAAGCCGGCGAGCGCGCGCGCCTGCTCGAGCGCGAGCTCGCCGCGTCCCTCGGTCAGCGCCGCGAACCAGAGGAAGTGCCGGTTGTGGGAACTCCAGTCGTTGCTCGCCCTGAAGCCCTGCGCGGCGATCTTCCGGTCCTGGCGCGCCTGCGCGGCGATCGCCTCCTCGTTGACGCGCACCGCGTCGCGATAGCGGCCGAGGCGCACGTAGATGTGCGCCGGCATGTGCGTGAGGTGCGGCGATTCGGGCGCGAGCCTGCCGAGGCGATCGGCGGCGGCGAGCGCGCGTTCCGGGTGCGGGCTCGAATCGACTGCGTGGATCAGGAAGTGATTGAGGCCGGGATGATCGGGATGGGTGCGCAGCGCGCGCTCGAGGCGATCGGCGATGTCGCCCATCGGGCCTGCGGGAGCGCCGGTCTTGCGGTCCCACAAGTCGCCGCGCGTCGCGATCATCGCCGCCTCGGCGTAGAAGACGAGCACGTCGACGTCGTCGGGGTAGGCGTCGGCGATTGCGCGCATGCGCTCGGCGTAGACCACGTCGAGCGGGTGCGGGTTGGTTGCAGCGAAAGCGCTGCAGACCGGCGCGCTTGCAACAACCGCGGCGGCGACCGCAGACGCGGATGCGGTGCGGGTCGGCGCTGGCTCCGGGCCATAGCGGTCGATCAGCGCGTCGACGAGCGCCCGCTCGCGCGCGCTCGCGTGCTCGGCTTGGCGACGTGCCCAGGCGAGGTGGCGGCGCGCATCGGCGAGATCGCCGCGCTCGACGTTGTTGATGTTCGGCCCCGCCGCCTTGGCGACTCCCCACGCGCACATCGCGCAGCGCGGATCGAGCGCGAGCGCCGCGCGGTACGCGCGCGCGGCTTCGTCGTCGTTGAACGCGTAGGTCTGCAACAAGCCGCGCGTGAACAGCCGCTGCGCCTCGGCGACGTCGGTCGTCACCGTCATGGCGACGCTGCCGAATCCGTCGAGCAGCGGCGCGCGCGCGCCGCGATCCGGCTCGAACGCCGACTCGAACGAGGCGAGCACGAGCACCGCCGCGACCCCCGCGGCGGCGCGGGCGACGATGCGAGCGTTGCGCATGGCGGGCTCCGGAACTGGAGATGCTTTGCTTATAGAGTTGGGCAGCGCGCGGGTCAAGCCGGCCCGCCGCCAGAATCGCTGCATGAAGAAGGTCCGCA
>DASXXO010000275.1:0-5373 GCA_036503045.1 Caldimonas sp.
ATCCTGATCCAGTTCGTGCCCGGCGGGCCGGTCGAGCAGACGCTCGCCCAGCTGCGCCAGCGGCAGCAGCAGGCCGGCCGCGGCAGCGAGCTCGACGCGACGCAGGTCGCGGCGATCAAGAAGCTCTACGGCTTCGACAAGCCGCCGGTCGAGCGCTTCTGGCTGACCTTGAGCTCGTTCGCCCGCTTCGACTTCGGCACGAGCTTTCAGAACAACCGCGACGTGTGGGAGCTGATCAAGGACAAGCTCCCGGTGTCGATCAGCCTGGGCGTCTGGTCGTTTCTCGCGGCCTACCTGCTGTCGATCCCGCTCGGCATCGCCAAGGCGGTGCGCGAGGGCTCGCGCTTCGATACGCTGTCGTCGCTCGCCGTGCTCGCGGGCTTCGCGCTGCCCGGGTTCGTGCTCGGCGTGGTGCTCATCGTGCTCTTCTGCGGCGGCACCTTTCTCGACTGGTTCCCTCTGCGCGGGCTGACCTCGGACAACTGGTCGGAGCTGTCATGGCCGGCGCGCATCGCCGACTACTTCTGGCACCTGATGCTGCCGCTCGTCTGCCTGACGATCGGCAGCTTCGCGACGCTGACGATCCTGACCAAGAACACCTTCATCGAGGAGATCCGCAAGCAATACGTGCTCGTCGCCCGCGCCAAGGGCTTGTCGGAGCGCAAGGTGCTCTACAAGCACGTGTTCCGCAACGCCCTGCTGCCGATCGTCACCGGCCTTCCGGCCGCACTGGTGGCGGCGTTCTTCGGCGGCGCCCTGCTGATCGAGACGCTGTTCTCGCTCGACGGGCTCGGCCTGCTGTCGTACGAGTCGATCATCCGCCGCGACTATCCGGTCGTGCTGGCCTCGGTCTACCTGCTGACCTTGATCGGCCTGGGCATCAAGCTGCTCGCCGACCTGCTCTACGTGCTCGTCGATCCCCGCGTGCAGTTCGGCCAGGCCGCACGATGAGCGACGGCATCGCCGCTCCGCTCGACGGCGAGTCTGCGGCCACGGCGCAGCGGCGGGCGGCGGTCATGACCTCGACGGGGCCTTGGCAGCGCGCCTGGCAGCGCTTCCGGCGCAATCGCCTCGGCTTTCTGTCGCTGCGCATCGTCGCCGTGATGCTGCTGCTGAGCCTCTTCGCGCCCCTGCTCTCGAACGAGCATCCGCTGCTGGCCCGCTACGAAGGTCGCCTCTACGTGCCGATCGTGTCGAATCCGCCCGAGACCACGTTCGGCGGCGACTTCGCGACCGAGACCGACTGGCTCGATCCGCTGATCGTGCGCCGCTTCCAGGAGCCCGGCAACTGGGTCATCCATGCGCCCAATCCGTATTCGGGCTCGACCATCAACTTCACCACGAAGAAGGCGCACCCGGCGGCGCCTTCGGCCGAGAACTGGCTCGGCACCGACGACCGCGGCCGCGACGTGCTCGCCCGGCTGCTCTACGGCTTCGGCATCGGCATGCTGTTCGCGTTCGGCCTGACGGTCGTGACGACGGTCCTCGGCGTTGTCGCCGGCGCCGTGCAGGGGTACTTCGGCGGCTGGGTCGACCTCGGCGTGCAGCGCCTCACCGACATCTGGAACGCGCTGCCGATGCTCTACCTCGTGATCATCGTTGCCGCGATCTTCACGCCGACGATTCCGCTCCTCATCATCGCCTTCGCGCTCTTTGGCTGGATCGGCCTCGCCGACTACGTCCGCGCCGAGTTCCTGCGCAACCGCGGCCTCGAGTTCGTGCGCGGCGCCCGCGCGATGGGGCTTTCGAGCGCACGCATCATGTGGCGCCACATCCTGCCGAATTCGCTCACGCCGGTGATCACCTTCCTGCCGTTCCGGCTCAGCGAAGGGCTGCTGGCGCTGACCGCGCTCGACTTCCTCGGCCTCGGCGTTCCGGGGACCGTGCCGTCGCTCGGCGACCTGCTGCGCCAGGGCAAGAACAACCTCGACGCCTGGTGGCTGTCGCTGCCGACGATCGCCCTGCTCGTCGCTTCGCTGCTGTTGCTGACCTTCATCGGCGATTCGCTGCGCGACGCCTACGACACGAGGAAGCCTTGAGCGACGCTGCCGCCGCGCCGCTGCTGTCGATCGACCGGCTCTCGATCGACTTCGGCCCGCACCGCGTCGTCCACGATCTCTCGCTCGACATCCATGCCGGCGAGAAGGTCGGCCTCGTCGGCGAGTCGGGGTCGGGCAAGTCGGTGACGGCGCTCTCGCTGCTGCGCCTCGTCGCGGGGGCAAGCTACCACGGTGCGATCCGCTTTCGCGGCGACGACCTCCTCTGCTACACGCCGCGCCAGATGCAGGCCGTGCGCGGCAGCAGCATCGCGATGATCTTCCAGGAGCCGATGACCTCGCTCGACCCGCTCTACACGGTCGGCGACCAGGTCGCCGAGGTGCTGACGACGCACGAGGCGATGCCGCGCCGGGCCGCGTTTGCGCGCGCCGTCGAGCTGCTCGGCAGGACCGGCATCCCCGAGCCTGCGCGCCATGCGAACGCGTTCCCGCACCAGCTCTCGGGCGGGCAGCGGCAGCGCGCGATGATCGCCATGGCGCTCGCCTGCCGGCCGAGCCTCCTGATCGCCGACGAGCCGACCACGGCACTCGACGTCACGATCCAGGCGCAGGTGCTCGAGTTGCTCGACGAGCTGCAGCGCGAGTACCGGATGGCGGTGCTCTTCATCACCCACGACCTCAACCTGGCGCGCCGCTTCACGTCGCGCGTCGGCGTCATGGAGCGCGGCGTGCTCGTCGAAAGCGGACCCACCGGCCGGGTGTTGTCCGCGCCGGCGCATCCGTACACGCGCCGTCTGGTCGACAGCCGCCCGCGCCGCGAGGTCGAGCCGCTCGCCGGCGAAGCGAGCACCGTGCTGTCGGCCGAATCGCTCAGCGTCGAGTTCGCGGTGCGAACGCCGGGGTCGTTCCGGCGCCGGCGCCTGCTCGCGCTCGCCGATGCCAGCCTGCACCTTGCGCGCGGCGAAACGCTCGGCGTCGTTGGCGAATCCGGGAGCGGCAAGACGACGCTGGCGATGGCCCTGCTCGCGTTGCAGCCGCTTGCGGCCGGGGAGGTGCGGCTCGAGGGCGAGCGCGTCGACAACGCCAGCCGGCGCGCGCTCGTCGGCGTGCGCAAGCGCATCCAGGTCGTCTTCCAGGATCCGTTCGCGTCGCTCAGCCCGCGCCGCACGGTCGAGCAGATCGTCGGCGAGGGCCTGGAGGTGCATGCGCCGGAGACCGGCCGCGCCGACCGGCGCGCGGCGATCGTCGCCATGCTCGCCGAAGTGGGGCTGGCCGAAGGCGCGATACCGGGCCTGCTCGGCCGTTACCCGCACGAGTTCTCGGGCGGGCAGCGCCAGCGCATCGCGGTGGCGCGCGCGATGATCGTCCGCCCGCAGGTGCTCGTCCTCGACGAGCCGACCTCTGCCCTCGATGCGACCGTGCAGCGGCAGGTGCTCGCGCTGCTCGCGCGGCTGCAGAAGCAGCACGGAACGAGCTATGTGTTCATCAGCCACGACCTCGCGGTGATCCGCGCCGTGTCGCATCGGATCATGGTGATGAAGGACGGGCGGGTGGTCGAGGAAGCCGAGAGCGAGACCCTGTTCGAGCGGCCGCAGACCGAGTACACGCGCATCCTGATGCGTTCCGCGGCGCTCGCAGACGCATCGGCTTGACCGGCAGGCTGGCGCCGGTCAAGCCGACTGCTTGACAGCGATCGACCGACTCCGCTCAGACCTGCGTCGCGAGGAGAGCCCCTGAAGCCGATGCGCCGGACTGTCCATAGCCCAGCTCCTGCTGGAGCTTGGTGAGAAACGCCTGTAGCGGCGCTTGGCTCGCGGCGGAGCCGCTGGTCGACGACGGCGCGGTCGCGCTGGAGGGCGAAAGATCCGACGAGAGCTGCGCGAAGGCGCTCTGCAGGGCCGCGGGCGCCGTGCCGTTGCCCACCTGTCCGATCAAGGCAGCCAGTCCGGACGCGAAGCCCGATTGCGGATCTCCTGAAGCTGAGCTTCCGCCCGCGCTCGACGACGCGGCGGTCGCGCTCTCGCCTTTTACGGCCTCGAAGAGCTGATGCATGAACTGACGCAAGTCGCTCTTGACCTTGCTCGCGTCGGAAGAGCCGGTGCCGGCGGTCGAATCGGCGGAGGAAGGCGTCGCGCTGGCCGGAGAGGTCGCGCTCGAGGGGAGCGTGAACCCGAGGCTTTGCAAGGCGTCGGTCACCGCACTCCTCATGTGGCCGCCGCCGTGGCCGTGATGAGTCCGGCCCGCGCCGGGACTCGCGCCGGCGCCATCAGGATCGGCGCCGTTGATCGCAGCCGACGGGGGCTGCAGGTTGGAAACCGGAGAGGTCGCGATGGAACTCGAAATGCTGGTGATGCTCATGGCGAGGCCGCTGGTGAAGGGGATGCCATGAGACATCGAGGCCTTCGATCCCGACCGTCGAAGCACACGTCCGAAAACAGGCCAATTTACAGGCCAGACATAAGACTTCCCAGTTCGCTACCGAGCGCGCCGGTGGACCTGCTCACAGCGCCGCGCACAGCTCCCGGGTCGGCTTGACGCTCGCGAACGATCCGTTGAGACCCGCGAGGTAGGCCAGTTGGACCTTGTCGGCTTCGACACGCTCCGCGCCGAATTGCAGGGCACGCGTGGCGCAGCCGTCCTGGGCGAGCGAGCATGCGAAGCCGAGATCGGCGGCGGCGCGCACGGTCGTGTCGACGCACATGTGGGTCATCATTCCCGCGAAGGTGAGCTTCGCCGCGCCGGCGGAACGAAGCTCGTCGAGCAGCGTGGTCTCGCGCAAGGCGTTCGGGAACTGCTTGACCACGACGCGCTCCCCGGTCCTCGGCTGCACCGCCGCGTGGATCTCGGCACCGACGGTCCCGGGAAGGAAGAACGTCGCACCCGGCCGCTTCGCGATGTGCTGGATATGGAAGACGGGGAGCCCTCTTTCGCGGAACGCCTGCAGGAGCAGCGCCGCCTGCGCCACGGCGGAGTCGGCGTCGACGAGCTCCATCGAGCCGCCCGGAAAGTAGTCGTTCTGGAGGTCGATCAGGACGAGGGCATCGCTCATGATGGTCACAACGTGGAGTGGAGAGTGGGATGCGGCCGATCACGGCAGCGCTTCGGCGGCGCAGCGCCGGATGCGTTCGGCGCGATCCTGCGGGCTCCCGTAGCGCTGGCTCGTGTCGTCGGCACGCGAGCGAAAGAGCGCGATCGCTGCGTCGAGCGTGCGCCGCCCCCCGCGCACCGTCGCCAGCTCGTGCGCCGCCCAGCAATCGGCCGACGCCTCGTCCGAGGTCTGCAGAGCGATGTGGCCGAACTCGTGGACGAAGAAGAAGTGCTCGGCGCCCGGATGCTGCTTGCGCACGAGCTTGACGACCCTCGGGCAGACGTAGAC
>DASXXO010000276.1:0-3691 GCA_036503045.1 Caldimonas sp.
GCGAACGCAGTGGCCGTCCTTCAGATCGATCGCGGGGATCAGCAGCATGGCCGAAAGGGCGGATCGGGGTGGACGGGAGGAAGGACGAGCGGACCCGCTGCCTTCGCGGTGCCCGGATGCTGCGTCAGGGATTCCAGTGGAGGAAGTTGCGGTACAGCGCCAAGCCGTGCGCGGCGCTCTTTTCGGGGTGGAACTGGGTTGCGAAAATATTATCGCGCGCCAGCGCCGAGGTAAAGCGACCGCCGTAGTCGGTCTCGCCCGCACTGTGGCGCTCGTCCGACGGACGGGCGTAGTAGCTGTGCACGAAATAGAACCAGGCGCGATCGGGAATGTCGCGCCAGAGCGGGTGCCGGCGCGCCTGCACGACCTGGTTCCAGCCCATCTGCGGCACCTTGAAGCGGCTGCCGTCGTCCTGCAGCCGGCCGTCGAGGCGGAAACGGACGACCTCGCCGGCGATCAGACCGAGCCCCGGCGTGCCGCGCGGCGCTTCGCCTTCCTCGCTGCGCTCGAGCAGCATCTGCATGCCGATGCAGACGCCGAGCAGGGGCTTGTTCGCCGCGGCTTCCCGCACGGCCGTCTCGAGCCCGGAGTCGCGCAGCTCGCGCATGCAGTCGGGCATCGCCCCTTGGCCAGGCAGGACGACGCGCTCGGCGGCCGCGACGACCGCCGGGTCGGACGTGACGACGACCGCGATCTCGTCGCCGACGGCCGATACCTCGCGCGCGACGTGCGCCACGGCTTGCGCCACGGAGCGCAAATTGCCCATGCCATAGTCGACCACGGCGACAGTCCGCTGGCTCACTTCGGCACCACGATCGGCTAGAGCGACCCTTTGGTCGACGGTACGACGTTGCCCAGGCGCGGATCGACGGCCACTGCCATGCGCAGCGCGCGCGCGAACGCCTTGAACACCGTCTCGCACTGGTGGTGGGCGTTCTCGCCGCGCAGGTTGTCGATGTGCAAGGTGACGAGCGCGTGGTTGGCGAAGCCCTGGAAGAACTCGTGCGCAAGCTGGGCGTCGAAGCCGCCGATCATCCCAGCCTTGAACGGCACGTGCATGACTAGCCCGGGGCGCCCGGAGAAGTCGATCACGACCCGCGAGAGCGCCTCGTCGAGCGGCACGTAGGCGTGGCCGAAGCGCGTCAGGCCGCGCTTGTCGCCGACCGCCTCGGCAAGCGCCATGCCGAGCGCGATGCCGACGTCCTCGACCGTGTGGTGGCCGTCGATGTGCAGGTCGCCCTGCGCGTCGATCTCGAGATCGATCGTGCCGTGGCGGGCGATCTGCTCGAGCATGTGGTCGAAGAAGCCGATGCCCGTCGAGATCTTCGCGGCGCCGCTGCCGTCGAGGTCGACGCTGACGCCGATCTTCGTTTCCTTGGTGTCGCGGCGGATCGACGCGCGGCGTGGAGCGCCGGCGGCAGCGGGAACGACCGGGGCGGAAACGGCGGGGGCTCTCATCGCAGGCTCGTGCGCAGGGCTTCGATCATCCGGGTATTTTCCTCCGGCGTCCCGACCGTGAGGCGGAGGCACCCGGCGAGCAGCGGGTGCAGGCCCTCGACGTTCTTGACCAGCACGCCTTTGGTCTTCATCGCAGCGAACACCGCCGCGGCGTCGGGCACGCGCACCAGGATCATGTTCGCCTCGCTGGGAAACGGCGTCGCGCCGGGCAGCGCCGCGAGCGCGCGCTGCAGGCGCGCGCGCTCGTCGCGCAGGATCGCCGCCTGGCGTGCGAACTCGTCGGCATGATCGAGCGCGAACAGCGTCGCTTCGGCGTTGAGCGCGCCGATGTTGTACGGCGGGCGGACCTTGTCGATCTGCTCGATCAGCGCCGCCGGCCCGGCGAGATAGCCGAGGCGAACGCCGGCGAGGCCGAACTTGCTGAGCGTGCGCAGGACGAGGACGTGCGAAAGCGCGCCGACCTTGGGCATCCACGAGCGCGACGAAAACGGTTGGTACGCCTCATCGAACACGACCAGCCCGTCCTGCGCGCCGACCGTGGCAACGATGTGCTCGACCGCACGTTCGTCGAACAGGTTAGCGGTCGGGTTGTTGGGATAGGCGACGTAGGTGATCGAAGGGCGATGCGTCTCGATCGCCCCGAGCATCGCGTCGAGGTCAAGCTCGAAGCGCTCGGTGAGCGGAACGCCGATGAAGCGCAGCCCCTGCAGGCGCGCCGACATCTCGTACATGACGAACCCGGGTACCGGCGCCAGGATCGACGCGCCCGGCACGTCGCAGGCGAGCGCGAGCAACGCGATCAGCTCATCGGAGCCGTTGCCGAGCATCAGCTTGCAGCCATGCGCTAGCTCGACGTAGCGCGCGAGCGCCTCGATCACGTCGGCGACGCAGCGCGTCGGATAGCGGTTGATCGCGACCCGGCCGAGCCTGCGGCCGAGCTCCTCCTGCAGCGCCTCGGGCAGGCGGAACGGGTTCTCCATCGCGTCGAGCTTGACGAGCCCTTCGCTCGGCTGGATGGCGTACGCGTGCATCGAGCGCACGTCCTGGCGGATCACGCGTGCATAGCGGGCCGCTGCATCCGTCAAGCGCCCTCTCCTTCGAGCCTGAGCTCGGCCGCGCGCGCGTGCGCCTCCAGGCCTTCGCCGCGCGCGAGCGTCGCAGCGATCGGCCCGAGAGCCGCCGCGCCGCGCGCGCTGACCTCGATCACGCTGGTCCGCTTCTGAAAGTCGTAGACGCCGAGCGGCGACGAGAAGCGCGCCGTTCCCGCCGTCGGCAGCACGTGGTTCGGCCCGGCGCAGTAGTCGCCCAGGCTCTCGCTCGTGAACGCGCCGAGGAAGATCGCGCCGGCGTGTTGCAGCAGCGGCTCCCAGCGCCCGGGCTCGCGCGCGCTCACCTCGAGGTGCTCGGGGGCGATCCGGTTGCTGATCGCGCACGCTTCTTCCATCGAGCGCGTGCGGACGAGCGCGCCGCGACCCTCGAGCGAGGCGCGGATCGTGTCGCGGCGCGGCTGCGCCGGGAGCAGCCGCTCGATCGCGGCACGCACACGCGCGAGGTAGGCGGCATCGGGGCAGAGCAGGATGCTCTGCGCCAGCGCATCGTGCTCGGCCTGGCTGAACAGGTCCATTGCGACCCAGTCGGGCGGCGTCGTGCCGTCGGCGAGGACGAGGATCTCGCTCGGCCCGGCGATCATGTCGATGCCGACCGTGCCGAAGACGCGCCGCTTCGCACTCGCGACGTAGGCGTTGCCGGGCCCAGTGATTTTGTGCACCGCCGGGATCGACGCGGTGCCGTAGGCGAGCGCCGCAACCGCCTGCGCGCCGCCGATCGCGAACACGCGGTCGACGCCGGCGAGCGCGGCCGCGGCGAGGACGAGCTTGTTGCGCTCGCCTCGCGGCATGGGCGCGACCATGAGGATCTCGCCGACGCCGGCGACCTTCGCCGGCAGCGCGTTCATCAGCACGCTCGACGGGTACGCGGCCTTGCCGCCCGGCACGTAGATGCCGACGCGCTCGAGCGGCGTCACCTTCTGGCCGAGGAAGCTGCCGTCGTCGTCGCGATAGCTCCACGAACGGCCGCAAGCGTCGCGCTGGCGGGCATGGAATTCGCGGACGCGCTCGGCGGCCGCTTCGAGCGCCCGCCGCTGCGTCGACGGCAACGATGCGAGCGCATCGCGCAGCTCTGCGGGGCCGACCTCGAGTTCGGCGATCGACCGAGCGTCGATTCCGTCGAAGCG
>DASXXO010000277.1:0-4077 GCA_036503045.1 Caldimonas sp.
CTCCGCCGCGGCCTTCGCGAACGGGATGTACTGGCCGTTGCCCGCGCAACCGTCGTTCGCCTGCGGACCCGATCGCAGCCCCCGTCCCGTGTAGGTCGCAAGCGGCACCGTCACGTCCGGGAGGCGCACGCCGGCGATGTCGTTGCCGTCGCTGTCGGTCTTCGCGACGTAGCTGGGATAGATCGGCCCGTTCAGCGGGGTCCTGGTAGGGCGCGGTGACGGCGGCGGGTTGATGGGGGCGATCCCGGTCGTCTAGAAGCCCGGGCCGCCGTCGGCCGGCCGCGGCGTCGTAACCCCCGGGAGAGGGCAGTCCTTGCCCGCTTCGCCAGCAAAACGCTCCTGCAATCGGGTCATGCGGCCCGTCCGGGCGCGCTTTCGGGACTCGCGCTCAGCCCTCGCGTCGCGTCAGCGCGGCGAGATCCCACTCGCCTGTCGCCTGGTCGTGGCGCAGCACGTAGAGCTGGTCGTCGTCGGCGTCGATCCTGAACCAGCGCCGGCTCGGCGCGAACCAGCGGTCGACGATCGCGCGCACGCCGACCCGGCGCGCGCCGAACCAGACCGCGACCGGCTCGGCCTCGCCGCCGAGCCCCGGATCGCATTCGACGCGCAGCGTCATCGCGATGCCTCGCGCCGACGCGCTAGTCGTAGGCGAGCTTCGGGTACCAGTCGTTGCCGCGCCCGCGGGGCGTCAGGTCGAGGATGTTCCAGAGCGGGGTCGGATCCGGAGCGCCGCGCGGATCCTCGCCGGGATCGCTCGTGCCGCCGAGCTCGGCGCCCCAGAAGTGCAGCACCTTGCCGTCCTGCTTCACCCAGACGTCCAGGGCCGGCCATTCGCTGCCGTCGGGAGCAAGCCCGCGCATGTCGCGCGCGAATTCGTCGCCGACCGTCGCGTAGAACTTGAGGTTGCGCCAGCCGCGCTCGCGGGCGAACGCGAGCTGGCGCTCGACCGGCGAGCGGCCGATCGCCGCGAACGCGACGCGCTGCGTCAGGTCGGCGACCGGGACGTCGAGCGCGCCGAGAAACGACGTGCACATCGGGCACGGCCGCTCGCGCTGGGGCCCGAACATCCAGAAGTAGGTGACGAGCGTGTCGTGCCTGCCGAACAGGTCGGCGAGGCGAACCGTCTTTCCCGCCTCGTCCCTGAACGCATAGTCGCGCGCCTCTGCACCGGGCGGCAGCGCGCGCCGTCGCGCGGCGACGCGCTCGATGTGGCGCCTGAGCTCGATCTCCTCGGCCAGCAGCGCGGCGCGCGCGCGGCCGTACTCGGCACTCTCGTTGGGGTAGGGCTTGCGCGCGGCGGCAAGCTCGGCGGCGGGTCTCGCGGTCATCGGTGCGCTCCTGCCGCGCGCATCGGCGCGGGCGGCTCCTTTCTAGCACCGGCGAGGATTGCGTGCATCGCCGTGCGCGCGAGAGCGCACATCGCCTCGGGTCAGCGGCCGAGCCGCGCGCTCGCGCGCGCCAGGTAGAACCACTCCTGGCCCGCTTCCGTGCTGGCGTTCGGAAAGACGATGACGCCGGCGAACGGCGCGACGACGGCGCTGCCGTCGGCACGCGTGCCGATGCGCTCGCCGGCGGCGACAGGGTCGAAGCTGTGCCACGCCTTCGCGAACGTGTCGCCGGCGTCGGTCTTGTCGACGACTTCGCTCAGGTGCAGCGTCTCCATCGCCGGCGCGGGCGCCGGGTCGGAAGCGTCGCTCAGGCCGAGGTGCGCGAGCGTGCGCACGATCGCGCGGTACGCGACCTCGGGTGCCTCGGGATCGTCGTGGCGGCCGCATTCGAGCGTCAAAGCCCAGCCGCCGACCGAGCGCATGTACTCGGTCGTGCCGATGCCGTAGGCAGGATCGAGCTCGAGCGTTGGATCGGGCAGCGCTGCGCCGAGCGTGCGCCGCCGCTCGATGCCGGCCGCATAGGTCGTCAGCCAGCCGTCGACCGCGCGGCCGACGCCGAGCCTGAGCGCGAGCGCCTCCTCGCGCGCGGCGTGCGCGAACGGCTCGATCGGCCCGGTGTTGTCGGGCGGGCCGAGGAAGACGAACGGCTCGCCGGGCGCGCGGAACGAATGGAGGTCGAGCAGCACGTCGTGCGCGGCGAGCAGCGGGCAGAGCCAGTTGGCGACATGGTCCTCGAACTCGCGCGGCGCCGCGGTCGGCTCGAGCTTGCGGTTCAGGTTGCGGTCGCCGGCCCGCCGGTGCTCGGCGTAGGCGAGCGGGTTCGTGACCGGGACGAAGGTGACGCAGCCGGTGCGCAGTTGCAAGGCGCCGGCGTCGATCTCACCGGTGACGCGCTCGATCGCGCGCGTGCCGCAGACCTCGTCACCGTGCACCGCGCCGAGCACGATCAGGCGCGTGCCCGGCTGTGTGGCCGCATAGGCGATCGACTTGAAGCTTCGCATGGGCGCACTCTAGTACGGCGCGGATCTATGCTCCGCGCATGCTGCGCCAGCTCGCGATCACCCTCGGCTTCGACACCCCCGGCCGGGGCCTGCTCGAGATCACGCGAACGCTCGAGAGGTGGGTCGGCGAGAGCGGCATCACGACCGGATTGCTGACGCTCTTCATCCGCCATACGTCGGCGAGCCTCGTCGTGCAGGAGAACGCTGCGCCGGAAGTGCGCGCCGACCTTGACCGTTTCATGGCGCGGCTCGTTCCCGACGGCGACGCGCTCTTTCGCCATCGCGACGAAGGGTTCGACGACATGCCGGCGCACGTTCGCTCGGCGCTGACGGCGACGCAGCTGTCGATCCCGCTCGCAGAGGGTCGTCTCGTCCTCGGCACTTGGCAGGGCATCTACGTCTGGGAGCATCGGCTGAGGCCCCACCGGCGCGAGGTGGCGCTGCACCTGATCGGCACGTGAGTGCGCCGCCGCGGCTGACGGACCGCGGACTACGGACAGCGGACGACCGTTCCCTGGACGGTGCACGCGCCGCGGCGGCCCCAGAGCGTCGGCCCGACGCGATTCAGGCGCGTGCCGTCACTCATCCAGCATCCGGCGGCATCGCACGACGTGATCGAGACGAGCGGCGGCGCCGTCGGCACGCGCGTCGGCGACGCAGCGGTCGGCGCCGGTGGTGCGATCGGCGGCCGCCTGTCGATCACGGGCGGTACCGCGAGCGGCGGCTGCGCAAGCCGGCCGACCGCCGGCGGCGGATCGGCGCGCGCCGCGAGACAGACTTGCGCGGCGCGCTTGCGCGCTGCCATCAGCTTCGGATCGACCGCGTGTGTGCCGGTCGCCGCCGCAGGCGCCGAGGCCGCTGCCGCTTCTTTGCTCCCCAGTGCGTCGATCGCCTCTCGGCATTCCGGCGCCTGCAGCGGATCGTTCGGCTCTAGCGACGCGCCGGAGGCGCGAAGCGCAACCATGCCGAGCAGCACGAGGACGAGCACGGGCAGCCGAGTCGGCATCAGGGTTCGATCGCGCACGGCGCTCGGTAGTTCACCCGCATCGACCATTCGTTCAGACGCCGGCGCGCACCCCTTTCGCCTCGGCCTTGGCGGCGTCGAACGCCGCGCGCCGGCGCGCGATCTCCTCGGGCGCGAGCCGATCGACGTTGCAATAGTCGAGCTTCCAGTCGGCGCTCTCGCTCCAGCGCAGCGGCGACTGGACCGTCGTGCGCGGCGCAGGCGCCGCCTCGAGCAGCGCCAGCGCGAGCGCGAGCGTCGCGTTTTGCGAGGGCACGTCGTGCGGCCGGCCGGCCGCGTTGCCGAGTGGAAAATCAGAGAACACGAAGCGCGGCACGCCGACGTGCTCGACGATGTCCTTGGCGCAGCCCATCACCACGGTCGCGATGCCGCTCGCTTCGAGAAGGTGCGCGACGAGCGCAAGCGTCTGGTGGCAGACCGGGCAGTTCGCGACCAAGACCGCCGCGTCGGCGCCGTCGGCCCGGCAACGGGCGACGATCTCCGGGCCGTCGACGTCGAGCGTCGTGCGCTGGCTGCGCTGCGTCGGCGCGCCGTGGAAGCGTGCCGCCACCGCCCCGATGCGCCCGGCCTCCGCCGCTCGGCGCAGCGCCGGGAGTGGGAACCAGGTGCCGCTGTCCGTCGCGGTGGTGTGGGCGCGGTCGTAACCGATATGAGAGATGCGAAG
>DASXXO010000278.1:0-4757 GCA_036503045.1 Caldimonas sp.
GGCGGCGGCGCGCGCGCCGCCTACCAGGTCGGCGTGCTGCAGGCGGTCGCGAAGATCCGCCGCGACAGCGGCGCCCCAGGCGGCAACCCCTTTCCGGTGATCACCGGCACGTCGGCCGGGGCGATCAATGCCACGGCGCTCGCCTGCCGCGCCGACATGTTCGACCAGGCGGTCGTGGGTCTGGTCGACGTCTGGCGCAACTTCCGCGCCGAGCAGGTCTACCGCTCGGATTCGTTCGGCGTGATCCGCACCGGCGCGCGCTGGCTGACGATGATGTCGATCGGCTGGGTGATCGCCCGCTGGCGGCGCGCGCGGCCGCGCTCGCTGCTCGACAACTCGCCGCTCGAGAAGCTGCTCAGCCAGCTGCTCGACATGTCGCGCCTGCGCAGGATGATGAGCGAGGGCCATCTCGAGGCGCTCGCGGTCAGCGCCTCGAGCTACGGCTCGGGCCTGCACGTCACCTTCTACGACACGCGTCGCGACATCGTTCCGTGGACCCGGTCGCAGCGCCTCGCCGTGCGCAGCCCGATCACCGTGGCGCACCTGCTCGCGTCGTCGGCGATCCCGTTTGTCTTTCCGGCGATCGCGCTCGACATCGCCGGCCACCGCGAATACTGCGGCGACGGCTCGATGCGCCAGGCAGCACCGATCTCGCCCGCGGTCCATCTCGGCGCCGATCGGATCCTCGTCGTCGGCGCCGGCCGCATGCACGAGCCTGCGGGCGAGCGCGTCGGCAGCAGCGAGTATCCGAACCTGGCGCAGATCGCCGGTCATGCGCTCTCGAGCATCTTCCTCGACGCGCTCGCGGTCGACGTCGAGCGGCTGCAGCGCATCAACGCGACACTCGCGCTGTTGCCGCCGCAGTCGCGCTCGGCGACCAGCCTCAAGCCGATCCAGGTGCTCGTCATCTCGCCGAGCGAGCGCCTCGACGACATCGCATCGCGCCACCTGACGAGCCTGCCGCTGCCGATCCGCGCGATGCTGGGCGGCCTCGGCGTCTCGGGCAAGGGCGAGGACGCGCGCGGCGCCGCGCTCGCCAGCTATCTGCTCTTCGAGGCGCCCTACACGCGCGAGCTGATCGCGCTCGGCCTCAAGGACACGATGGCGCGGCGCGACGAGGTGCGCGCCTTCTTCGCCTGGGAAGAGGTGCGCGTTCCGGTCAACACGGCGTTCTGAGCCGCTACTTCCGGGCTGGGCTTGCGGCGTCGGCAGCGCTCGCGGAGGGCCTGCCGTGGACGGTCAGCCCGGCCTGCGAGAGCCCGGCGGCGCTGCCTGCGCCGCTGCCCTTGACGCCCAGGACGAAGTCGTTCCAGTCCTTGAACTCGCCTTTCCGGCGCTCGGCCAGGACCTGCGTCGACACGGCCGGGCCGATGCCCTTGACGCTTTCGAGGTCGGCTTGCGTCGCCTTGTTCACGTCGACGGCGAGGGCTGCCGTGGCGAACAACAGCGCTGCGGCCGCGGCGCCTAGCTTAGCTAAGCTAGCTTTCGGATGGATTCACTGGATCAGCGCGCGTGAGCCTTCAGGGCGGCCGCGTAGCGTGCCACGCCGCTCGCGACGTCGGCAAACGCGTGATCGCAGCCGGCGCTGCGCAGTTGGCCGAGGTCGGCCTGGGTGAAGCACTGGTACTTGCCGACCAGCGCCTGCGGGAAATCGATGTACTCGATCAGCCCTGTGTCGACCATCTGCTCGAGCGCCAGCGCCGCCTCGCCGCGCTCGGCGCGCGACGCGTTGACCACCGCGATGGCGACGTCGTTGAACGGCTGGGCACGCCCCGATCCCAGGTTGAAGATCCCGCACGCCGCCGGGTTGGCGAGGAACCAGAGGTTGACCGCGACGACGTCGTCGACGTAGACGAAGTCGCGCGCTTGCTCGCCCGGGCCGTAGCCGCCGTACGCTCCGAACAGCTTGACGTGACCGTTGGCGCGGAACTGCTCGAAGTGGTGGAACGCGACCGACGCCATCCGGCCCTTGTGCTGCTCGTGCGGGCCGTAGACGTTGAAGTAGCGAAAGCCCGCGACCTGCACCGGTGCGCTCGGCAGGACGCGCCGCACGACGTTGTCGAACAGCAGCTTCGAGTAGCCGTAGACGTTGAGCGGCCGCTCGAACGCGGGCTCCTCGCGGAACGCGTTCGCGCCGCCGTAGACCGCCGCCGACGACGCGTAGAGGAGCCGCGTGCCCTGCGCCAGGCAGGCGTCGAGCAGCGTCTTCGATGAGCGGTAGTTGAGGTCGAGCATCAGCCGGCCGTCGTGCTCCATCGTGTCGGAGCAGGCGCCTTCGTGGAAGACCGCGTCGATGCGGCCGAGCTCGACGCGCTCGAAGCGCTGGTAGAAGTCGCGCCGGTCGAAGTAGTCGCTGATCGTCGCGCCGGAGAGATTCGCGTACTTGAGTCCATCCGTCAGGTCGTCGACGGCCACGATGTCGTCGATGCCGATCGCGTTGAGCCCGCGCAGCAGGTTGGCGCCGATCATCCCGGCTGCGCCCGTGACGACGACCTTCATCGCGCCACCCCCGCGCCGAACAGCTCGTCGTACGAGACGCTCGCGGTGCCGAACTTGCCGACGACGATGCCGCCGGCGCGGTTCGCGATCGGTAGCGCCTCGCGCAGCGAGAGCCCGCCGGCGAGCATCGCCGCCAGCGTCGCGATCACGGTGTCGCCGGCGCCGGTGACGTCGAATACTTCGCGCGCCTCGGCCGGAATGTCGAGCTGGCCGGCGTCGTCGAAGAGCGTCATGCCGTCCTCCGAGCGCGTCAGCAGCAGCGCGTCAAGCGCGAGCGAGCTGCGCAGCGCGTGCGCGCGCTCGCGCAGCTGCGCTTCGCTGCTCCAGGCGCCGATCACCTGCGCCAGCTCGTTGCGGTTGGGCGTGATCACGGTGGCGCCACGATAGCGCCCGTAGTCGCTTCCCTTGGGATCGACCAGAACGGCGCGGCCGGCGCTGCGCGCGGCCTGGATCATCGTCGGAATATGGGTCAAGCCGCCCTTGCCGTAGTCGGAGAAGAGCACCGCGTCGGCGCTCGCCAGCGCGGTCTCGTACGGCGCGCGCATGTCGTCGAGCACCTCGTGGTCGGGCTCCTCCTCGAAGTCGACGCGCAGCAGCTGCTGCGAGCGGCCGATGACGCGCAGCTTCACCGTCGTGGTGAGGCGCGGGTCGCGCTTGAACAGCGACTCGATGCCGCTCTTCTCGAGCAGCGCCTCGAGCCGATGGCCGTGCTCGTCGTCGCCGATCGCGGTCAGCAGGCGCGCCTGCGCGCCGAGCGCCTTGACGTTCCAGGCGACGTTCGCGGCGCCCCCGAGCCGCTCCTGCTCCTTCGCGGGATGGACGCGAACGACCGGAACCGGCGCTTCGGGTGAGATGCGCTCGACGGCGCCGAACCAGTAGCGGTCGAGCATCGCGTCGCCGACGACGAGGACGCGTGCTGCGGCGACGCGTTCGCGCGAAGGCATTGCGGACAGCGGTGCGGAGCGGCTCATTGATCCTCCAACCGTTGCGGCGGGTAGGTGTCCCAGCCGAGGCAACCCGGGCACTGCCAGAAGTAGTGTTCGGCCTCGAAGCCGCACGCCGCGCAACGATAACGGTGCAGCGGCCGCGCTGCACGCCGGACCGCGTCGCGCACGGCGGCGGCCTCGGCAGGTGCGAGCGCCGCGCTGCCGGTCGCGTCCGACACGCCCGAGCCGGCCTGTGCCGCAACGGCGAGGAGCGTCTGCGCCGCGCCGAGCGTCGGATGCTCGCGCAAGTGCGCCAGCAGCCGCTCGCGCCGGCTGTCGTCGTCGTCTTGCAGGGCGGCGCTCGACTCGAGCAGGTCGAGCGTCGGCGACTTGTCGTAGAGCGACTGCAGGCGGGCGAGGGCGGCGCCGGTCTCGCCGGCGCTGCGCGCGCTCGCCGCATAGCGCTTCGCGACGAGGTTGAACGCCGCCGGGCGGACCGCCATCAAGGTGTTCCACCAGCGCAGCGCCGCGCCGTGGTCGCCGCGCGCCGCCGCCAGCTCGCCCGAGAGGACGAGCGGCCGCGCGTCGCCGGGAGCTGCGTCGCGTGCGCGCGCGAGCCCGGCATCGGCGGCGTCGCGCTGCCCCGACGCGTCGGCTTCGAGCGCGAGCTCGCAGTGGTAGTGGGCGATGCGCGACGCGAACGAGCCGCTGCCGCTCTTCTCGAGCTGCTCGGCGACGGCGAGGGCGGCGCGCCAGTCGCGCGAGCGCTCGTGCAGGTGGAGCAGCGCGAGCCTGGCCTCGGTATCGAACCGAGTGCCGGCGAGCGCCTGGTAAGCCTCCTCGGCGCGGTCGAACAGGCCCGCCTTCAAATAGTCCTGCGCCAGGCCGTGCTGCGCCTGGTCGCGCTCCTGCCGGGTCAGGTCGGCGCGGCCGAGCAGGTGCTGGTGCACGCGCACCGCGCGCTCGTACTCGCCGCGCCGGCGGAACAGGTCGCCGAGCGCGAAGTGCAGCTCCGACGTGTCGGGATCCTGCTGGACCGCCTCGATGAAGGCGTCGATCGCCTTGTCGTGCTGCTCGTTGAGGAGCAGGTTCAAGCCCTTGTAGTAGACCTTGGGAGATTCCTGCCGCTCGCGCCGGAACTGGCGCGCGTCAAGGCGCGATGCGAGCCAGCCGAGAGCGAACCCGCCTCCGAACGCGACCGCGAGCCAGAGCAGCCACTGCGGGTCAAAGTCCATCGCGCGGCGGATGGCTCATGGCCGGCTCGACGCCCACCGGCATCACGCTGGCTGGGGTTGCAGCAAGGGGTGCGCGCGCCGTCTCGCGGCGGGCGAT
>DASXXO010000279.1:0-5549 GCA_036503045.1 Caldimonas sp.
CGGCTGTGGACGAACGCGTTGATCGCATCCGATCGGCCGGTGCGCGGGTCCGCAGCAGCGCGCCGGGCAGCGACCACCACGAGCGGCAGCACGAAGAGCCACGCGTCGCGCGCGGCGCGGCGCAGTTCCGATTGGCCGGCGAGGGAGTCGGCACGGACGGCGACCCCGGCCAAGGCGGCACTTGTGCCGATGAAGAGACTTCGACGTCGCATCACGAACGACGAACGATAGCGCGTGAATGTTTCGGCTTGCCGAGGCGGCGAAGTGCGAAGCCCTTCCGCAGAATGGAAACGCTTCTAGGGGAGCGGGTCAGTGGTCACCGGCACACGCGGTCGACGTGCTCCGAGCCCGCGCTCAGCGCCAGTCGACGCCGCCGAAGCGGTCCTGGCCGAGCAGCGTGTAGAAGATGCCGATCGTGTTGCGCACCTGCTTGCCGTTCGGTACCCCCGGGAATTCCGCATCGCGCCGGTTGCCCAAGTAGCGCAGCGTGACGGCTTGCTGGCGATGCAGCCGCCAGGTGAGCGCAGCGTCGAGGCGGAGGATGTTGTCGTGGCCGCCGCTCGTTCCCGACGCGACGTTGCTGACGAAGTACTCGCGCCCGGTGATGTCGAACGCCGCCCTGTCGCTGTGCGTCAGGCGCAGCGCGAGCAGCGCCTGCGGCGTGACGCCGTAGTTGTAGTTGCGGTCGACCGACACGCTCGCGTTCGCGGTGCCGACCGCGGTGTAGCCGACTCCGGCCATCGCGGTTCCCTCGAGCGAGAAGTCGGGGGTCATCCACCAGTGGCCGGTCGAGCCGAGCGAGAGCGCGGTCGTCGAGACGCGGAAGGTCTGCGGCGAGATGTAGTCGTAGCTGCCGTAGATGCCCCAGACGCCGCGGTAGTCCGACGCGGCCTCGTACGACTTGCCGATCAGGAGGCCGCGCGTGAGCACGTTCTCGATCCCGTTCGCGCTCGACGCGGTCGCTTGGAAGTTGAAGTAGTCGAACGGACGCGTGTACTCGTAGCCCTTCGCGCCCGGCAGGCCGTAGTCGAGCGAGAAGTCGAGCTGCGCTTCGTTGGGCTGGAACTTCGTCGTCGTCAACCCGACTTCCTCGCGGATGCTGTGGCTATAGCCGATGCCGAAGCGGCTGTAGTACGCCGCGTCGTGGCTCGAGAAGACGGCACCGTAGCGGTCGCGAAAGACGAGCCGGTTGAAGCCCGCAGAGGGCGCGATCGCCGTCGCCGCCACTTCGCGCCAGAAGCGCGGCATTCCGCCGCCGTGCTCGAGCAGGAGGTTCGACATCCGGTAGAGCGCCTCGCCGAGGAAGGTGCCGCCGATGCCGCTCGCGACCTGGTCGTTGCGCGACGGCTGCGTCTGCTCGCCGAAGATCTCCCAGAACGCGCTGCCCGCGAACGTGTAGCCGGCCGATTCCCAGAAATTGAACCCCGCCGAACGCGCGAAGCCGTGGTACATCGCGCCCTGGTACGGGTGGGCGAACTGGTTGACGTCGAACGGATCGTGGTCGGTGCCCCAGCTGCTCCTGAGGTTGCGTCGGATCGTCGACAGATCGACGGCGTAGTCCTCGCGCTCGCTCCCGCAACAGTGATTGAAGCGATTGACCAGGATGTCGAAGCCGATGATCTCGAGCGCCGGAATCGCATAGTCGATCGCCGTGCTCGGCACCTTGCGGGGCGCGCCCAGACCTTCGCTCGGCGCCGAAGCGCCGCTCGCCGGCGCGCTCGCCTCTTCACTGGGGGCGATGGCGTCGGTGCCATGCGCCGCCGGCAACGATGCGAACAACGCGAGCACGATCGCCACTGCGCGCGGAGGCGAAGCGCGAGACGTCAGCGGGACACGCACGAACGGGCGCGACACGGTCGATCGGGATGAGCTCGAATTCAGACGAGCCTAGGCACAAAGCGCCTGCACGCGCCCTCCGTTCGGCGCGACGGGGCGCCTTCCTACGTTCTGGTGGCGTCTTTACCGAGACGGGCGCGGGACGCCCGTGATTGCGCGTCACGGCGATTCGGCGCGTTACCCAGCGTGCGGACCGAAGCGCGTCGCCGAGCGCGCTTTGGCACGCGCCGCTTCGACGGCGCGGTCGCGCGGCTCGGCGCTCGTCACGAGCGCGCCGATGAGCGTGCGCGCTGCGGCGGCGACCTCCTCGACGGCGTGATCGAAGGCCGCTGCATTCGCCTTCGAAGGCACGGTGAAGCCGCTCAGCTTGCGGACGAACTGCAGCGATGCGTCGCGGATCTCGAGCTCGGTCGCGGGGGGCTCGAAGTTGAACAGCGTCTTGATGTTTCTGCACATGGCGGGATCGAGGGACAGGCGGTCCCGCCAGCATAGCGTCGGCCGCGGGCGCGCGGCTCAGCGCATCATCGAGTGCAGGGCGATGCGGTTGCCTTCGCTGTCGACGACGATTGCGCGGTAGCCGTGCGGGCCGATCGGCTGGGTCGGCTGCAGGACACGGCCGCCGTGCGCGACGACCGCTTTCTCCGCCTCGGCGATGCGGCGATCGACGTTGAGATAGACCAGCGGGCCGCGCGCCGAGGGGGCGTTGTCCTTCGCCGCAGGGACCAGGCAGCCCGCGATGTCGCTTCCCTCGTGCGCGAGGACGCCGAAGGTGAAGCCGGGGCCGCCTTCGCGGGTCACTGCGCAGGCGAGGACGGCCGAGTAGAAGGCGATCGCGCGCTCGAGCTCGCGCACCGGAATGTCGACCCAGACGAAGCGATGGCTCATGCCGGATTCCTTCGGGTGGCAGGCGCGACGGTGGCGTCGCCGTGCGGCGCGGTGTCCGCAGGCCCCTTCAGCTCGACGACGTTGCCTTCGGGGTCGTGCAGGTAGAGCGATGGTCCTTCGCCCTCGGCGCCGTAGCGTGTCGCGAGCGGGCCCGCGTCGATGTCGTGCGCGTGCAGCGTGGCGCGGATCGCCGCCTCGTCGAACGGCTCGACGCGCAGGCAGAAGTGGTCGAGGTTCCTGCCTTCGGGTCCCGGCGCGGCGCCGCCGCTCTTGCCGAGCGCGCCGTCGACCGGAACGAGGTCGATCAGCGATCGCCCGGCGCGCAGCTGGACGAGGCCGATCTCGTCCTGGCGTCGCTCGACCGGGCAGCCCAGCACGTCGCGGTAGAACGCCAGCATCCGCTCGAGATCGACGACCCGCAGGACGAGGTGATCGATCGCGCAGACGCTGATCATGGCGCCGCGGCGGCCAGGTGCATGGCGGCGATCACCCACAGCACGAGGAGCGCGGTGTTGGCCGCGCTGAACGCCGCGAGGCGGTGCAGCACGCGGTTGTAGCTGAGGTGGATGATGCTGTGGACGACGCGCAGCGCGACGAACGTCCACGCGACCACGATCGCCGGCGTCGACGCGCCACCGGTCACGTAGAGGACGATGCCGACGACGTAGAACAGCATCGGCAGCTCGAGCAGGTTCATGTAGTTGCGGTTCGGGATGCTGACGTGGCCCGGCACCCTCGGCGACTCGCCGAACTTGAAGTCGTCGGTGACGATCTCGCGGCGGCGTCCCGCGCGCACCCGCGCGACCGGTATCAGCGCAAGGACGATCAGCGTCCACGCCGCGAGCGCGAACAGCGGGTAGAGGATGGCCGGGTTGTGCATGGCGTTGTCGGTCGCGCTAGCGCAGCTTGGTGCGGCCGAGCCGCTTCGCGTTGGCGACCGCGCGGCGGTGCACCGGCGCGAGCCCCTTGCCGGCCACCGCGAGCGCCGATCGGTGGAGCTGCTGGGCAAGCGCGTGCGCGGCGTTCTTGCGGCGCGGCGAAGGCACGGTCAGCGCCGCACACGCCAGCGCGGCGGCGAATTCCTGCTGCGCGTGCAGTGCCTGCCACGCCATCGCCTGCCAGGACTCGCCGAACGCGTCGTGCTTCTCGGCGACCATGCGCGCGAACTCCTTGCGGTCGCGCAGCGTCGGGTTCAGCCCCGCGCCGGCGATTCGCGCCAGACGGTGCGCGACGACCTGCGGCACGGCCCAGGCGAGTTCGGCGGCCTGGGCGTGGAGGGTGCGCGCGGAGCGCGCCGAGCGTCGACGCAGAGTGGTCATGCGATCTCCTGATCGACATGACTGTAGCGAATGGCGAATGGGCGCGGCGCCCGCCACGGGACCGCGCGAGCCGTCGCCTTCGCGGCGTGCCTCAGGTCTTGCGCTTCGGCATCCTCGCCAGCTCGCCCCACAGCCCGCGGCATTCTTGCTCGAGCGACTTCACCGCTTCGGGCGAGGAGGCCTGCGCCGCGCTGTGCGCCGCGCGCCTCTTCTCGCTCTTGTAGGGCTCGGTCGCGCGCGCGTCGGCGAGCCGCTTGTTCGTCTTCTGGTTCGGCTCGGCCCGCCAGAGGCTCAGGTAGGCCTCGTCGCGATGGCCTTTCATGTCCGGGAAGCTCGCCTCGCAGTGGGCGTAGCTCACGTCGTAGTGCGCCAGCGCCTTGGGGTCGTACGGCTTGTCCTGCGCCTGCGCGGTGGTCGCGACGAGGACGGCGGCGGCGCAGAGCAGGCGATGGTGTCGCTTCATGGCGGGGGGTCGCTGAGGAGAAGCCTGCATTCTGTGCCGCATGCTGCGCTTCAAGTTGCAACGAGCGGTATTCGTTCACCGTTCCGCGACAAATGTCAGCGTGCGGCGCGTGCCAGCAGCGCCGCGCGCCGCTCGAGGCTCTCCTTCGGCCAGAGCTCGGCGGCCTTGTAGTACTCCGCAACGGCAGGCGTCCCGCTCGGCAGGACGACCCACGGCTGCTTGGAGGCGGTGAAGATGTGGACATCGGGCGGCAGCCGATCCGGCTCGTCGAGCGTGCCGACGCGAACGAAGCGGACCGCATCGCCCAAGCCTGCGTAGTTGCTCCAGAGCGCGATCTGGCAGCGCGGGCAGCGCGCGATCTTCTGACCCTTGCCGCTCTTCGACGGCGTGTCGACGACGACGACTTCGCCCTGCAGGAGCTCGACGCGGTCGGATTCGATCATCGCGTTCAGCGCGAACGCCGTGCCGGTCTCGCGCTGGCACCAGCGGCAATGGCAGCAGTGGACGAAGAGCGGCTTCGTCGTCATGCGATAGCGCACCGCGCGGCACGTGCAGCCGCCCTCGTAGGCAACGTGGTCCTGGTCCATCGGCGACTCTCCTCTCGCTAAAGCTGCACCGTGCGCGCCGCCACCACGCCGGCGGCGATGGTGAGCTCGCCGACCGAGATCGGCAGGCTGAAGCGGCGCGGACCGGCACTCCCGGGGTTGACGTACAGCACTCCTTCGCAGTCCTCGACCGAGGGCCGGTGCGAGTGCCCGGAGACGACGACCCGCACGCCGGCAGCGACCGGATCGATGTCGAGCCGGGCGCGGTCGTGGAGCGCGTAGAGCCAGATCGCGCCGACCTCGACCAGTTCGGTCTCGCGCAGCCGGTCGGCCCACGCGCCATGGTCGTTGTTGCCGCGCACCGCGGTGACCGGCGCGATCCTGGCGAGCGCCGCGAGGATCGCCGGATCGCAGATGTCGCCGCCGTGCACGATGTGGTCGCTGCCGGCGAGGAAGGCGAGCGCTTCGGGTCGCAGCAGGCCGTGGGTGTCGGAGATCAGG
>DASXXO010000280.1:0-4501 GCA_036503045.1 Caldimonas sp.
AGGCCGTTCTCTACCGCAAGCTCTACGACTACGTCGGCAAGGTCACCTACGTCCTCGGCGAGTTCTACTGGCGCCTGGAGCGCGACGAGCGCACGGCGAACACCGACTACGTCGGCACCGGCGCCGCGTCGAACAAGCGGCTGAACCGCGAGCAGACCCAGGGCGAGGGCTCGCGCGAAGTCGTCTGGTCGGCGGGCGAGACGCTCGCCGCCGATGCGGTCGTCAACGCGTTCCGTCTCGCGCCCGACCAGCGCGCGGCGCTGCAGCGCGACGCGCTGCCGACGACGTTCAAGGGCTCGTCGCTCGCCAAGGTCTTCTTCGGGATCTTCATCATCGTGCTGGCCGCGATCCTGCTCGGCCGCTGCGGCGGCGGCGGCGCTGTCGACTGCAGCGAAACCCGCAATACCTACGGCGACGTGTCGCAGGAGTACCAGAATTGCCTCAACAGCCAGAGGAGCGGCAGCGGCTTGCGCAGCGGCGGCGGCTCGTTCGGGGGCTTTTCGACTGGTGGTGGGCACAAGTGATGCAGACTCGCCCGCGCTCGCTTTTCCGCAATTCGCTCGTCACTGACAGGAGAACTTCATGAACGGACTCGAGTGGCTCAGGCCCGCGATCATCATCGGATCGGTGCTGTACGCGGTGATCGGCATCGCCGTCCTCGCCATCTTCTTCGTCGTTCTCGACAAGCTGACGCCGTATCACCTCTGGACCGAGATCGTCGACAAGAAGAACGTCGCGCTGGCGATCGTCCTCGGCTCGATGTGCATCGCGGTCGGCCTGATCGTTGCCGCGGCGGTGCATGGGTGAGTGATCCGGTGGCCGAGCGCGGCGCCGCCGCACCGGCGTCGCTCGCGCCGCCTGCGTCGATCCGGCCGGCCGCGGTCGCCCTCCTCGTCTCGGTCTTCATCGTCGCCGCGTGCGGGCTCGTCTACGAGCTCGCCGCGGGCACGCTCGCGAGCTATCTGCTCGGCGACTCGATCCTGCAGTTCTCGACCGTCATCGGCACCTATCTGTTCGCGATGGGGGTCGGCTCGTGGGCGTCGCGCTATCTCGAGCGCCAGCTGGTCGCGCACTTCCTGCGCATCGAGCTGCTGGTCGGCTTGATCGGCGGCCTGATGCCGGCGGCGTTGTTCGCGCTGCAGTCGGCAGCGACGCCGTCGTTCCGTTTCGCGCTCTACGCGTTGGTGCTCGCGGTCGGCATCCTGGTCGGCCTCGAGATCCCGCTCGTGATGCGGATCCTGAAGCGCCACGCGGGCGGCCCGCACGGCGGCCTCAAGACGCTCATCTCGCAGGTCCTCACCTTCGACTACCTCGGCGCGCTCGCGGTCTCGATCGCCTTCCCGCTCCTCCTCGTCCCGCAGCTCGGCCTGATCCGCACGGGCGCGCTCTTCGGCCTCATGAACGCGGGCGTCGCGGCCTGGGCGCTGTGGCTATTCCGCGCCGAGCTGCGCGGACTCGCCGCCCACGCCGCCGCCGCGCTCCTGACGGTCGCGGCCCTCGTCGCCGCCTTCGCCGCCGCCGACGTCGTCACGACCTGGGCCGAGGACCGCTTCTACGCCGACAGCGTGATCTACAGCGCGACGAGCGCGTACCAGCGCGTCGTCGTGACGGGCAGCCGCGCCGGCATCCGCCTCTTCCTCAACGGCAACCTGCAGTTCCATTCGCGCGACGAGTACCGCTACCACGAGGCGCTCGTCCACCCGGCGCTCGCCGCGCACGGCGCGCCGCGCAGCGTCCTCGTGCTCGGCGGCGGGGACGGCATGGCGGTGCGCGAGGTGCTGAAGTACCCGAGCGTCGAGCGCGTCACGCTGGTCGAGCTCGATCCGCACATGACGCAGCTGTTCTCGACGGCGCCGATGCTGCGTGCGCTGAACGGCGACGCACTGCGCTCGCCCAGGGTCCAGATCGTGAACGCCGACGCCTTCGCCTGGCTGGAGCAGCACGACGAGATGTTCGACGCGATCGTCGTCGACTTCCCCGACCCCACCAACTTCGCGATCGGCAAGCTCTACACGCGCACCTTCTACGAGCTGGTCGAGCGCCATCTCGCGGCGAGCGGCTACGCGGTCGTGCAGACGACGTCGCCGCTGATCGCACGAAAGAGCTTCTGGACCGTCGTCACGACGATCGAGAGCGCCGGCCTGAGGACGGCACCGTACCACGCGCACGTGCCGAGCTTCGGAGAGTGGGGCTTCATCGTCGCCAGCCACCGACCGTTCCGGCAGGCGCAGGCGCTGCCCGCCGGTCTGCGCTTCCTCACCGTCGCCGGCCTGCCGGCGCTGTTCGACTTTCCGCCCGACATGGCGCGCGTCCCGGCCGAGGTCAACCGGCTGTCGAACCAGGTGCTCGTCCAGATCTTCGAGGACGAGTGGGGCAAGGTGCAGCGATGAAGCGTGGCGTCGGCGGACCGACGCGACGCGACGTGCTGGTCGCGTCGCTCGCTACGCTCGCGCCGCTCGCCGCGTGCACGCGCGACGACGCGGCACGCTGGCAGGGCGGCTGGATCGGCAGCGACGACGCGCGCGGCCACCGCGTGCGCGACGGCTGGCCGAAGACGAAGGCGGGCGGACCGCCCGAGGTGGCGCGCACGCACCGCGTCGGCGCGATCGTCGTCGGTGCCGGAGTCGCCGGTCTGGCCGCGGCGCGCGCGCTGCTCGCCGCCGGCGTCGACGACTGCCACGTGCTCGAGCTGGAGGACCGCGCCGGCGGCAACAGTCGCGGCCACGCGATGGCCGGCATGCGCTGCCCGCTCGGCGCGCACTACTTGCCGGTGCCCGGCCCCGCGGCCACGGAGACCGCCGCGCTGCTCGATGCGCTCGGCGTGCGCTGGAGCGAGAACGGCCGTGCGGTCTACGACGAGCGCATGCTGTGCCACAGCCCGCAGGAGCGTCTCTTCATCGGCGGCGGCTGGCGCGAGGGTCTGCTGCCGCCGATCGAGGCGTTGCCCGCGGCCGAGCGCGCGTCGACCCTCGCCCAGTACCGCGCATTCGCCGCTGCCGTCGCCGCTGCCGGCGACCGCGATGCGTTCGCGATCCCGACGGCGCGCGCGCGCTGGAGCGCAGCGCTCGCCGCGCTCGATCGCGCGACCTTCGCCGCATGGCTCGATGCGCACGGCTTCGTCGCGCCTGCACTGCGCTGGTACCTCGACTACTGTTGCCGCGACGACTACGGCGCGGGCAGCGCGCGCGTGTCGGCGTGGGCCGGACTGCACTACTTCGCGAGCCGGCACGGATTTCGCTCGCCCGACGATGCGCGCGACGCGGACTCCGGCGAAACAGGCGTCCTCACCTGGGCAGAGGGCAACGCCTGGCTGGTCGAGCGCATCGCCGCTCCGCTCGGCGATCGGCTGCACCCGGCGCGCACCGTGATGGCGGTCGATGAGGGACGCGACGATGTCGCCGTCGACGCATGGAACGCGGCGACCGGGGAGCGCGAGCGCTGGCTCGCGCGCCGCGTCATCGTCGCGACGCCCCTCTTCGTCGCCGCGCGCCTGTTCGCGGCGCCTCCCGGCGCGCTGCGCGAAGCGGCGGCCACTGTCCGCTACGCGCCCTGGCTGGTCGCGAACCTCGAGCTCGACGACGCGCTCGACGATCGGCCGGGCGCGCCGCCCTCGTGGGACAACGTCCTCTACGGCGCCCAGGGACTCGGCTACGTCGATGCGATGCACCAGAGTACGCGCCCGTTCGCCGGGCCGACGGTGCTCACCGCGTACCGTGCGCTTGGCGACGTCGATCGCGCGCTGCTCGGCGAGCAGCGCCGGCGCCTGCTCGGCGAGGACTGGCGCGCGTGGGCGGCCAGCACGGTGGCCGAGCTCGGCCGGGCGCATCCCGACCTCGCCCGCAAGATCCGGCGTGCCGACCTGATGCGCTACGGCCACGCGATGAGCATTCCGGCCCCCGGCGTGCGCAGCAGCGCCGCGCTCGCTGCGCTCGCCGCGCCCCAGCGGCGCGTCCAGTTCGCACACGCCGACCTTTCGGCCTATTCGGTGTTCGAGGAGGCGTTCTTCCACGGAACGCGGGCCGGCCGCGCGGCAGCGTTGCAGTGAAGCAAACGACGCAGATGATGCGGCAGCGCATGCGGCCGGTGACGCAAAAGGCGATGCAGATCGCCCAGGAGGAGGGCGACAACGAGCGCGCGCAGGGCGGGCCGAGGCGCTGACGCCGCAAGGCGCAGCGCCTCGGGCGGTACGCCGATTGCCGGCTTCGAGGCGATGAGTTCTGGCGATCCGTTCCCGCCGGTCTGCGGCGGCGACACGAACGACGGCGCAGCTGCGTCCGACTGCCGTGACGCGCACGGCGTCTCGCGTCGTCACTTCCTGCAGGCCGCCGGCGCCGCGGCGGGGCTGGCGCCGGCGGCGCTGCCGGCCCAGACGCCCGATCCGGCCCGCGCACCGACGCCTTCGGTGCCCGCGGCGCGCGGCGCGAACGAGCGAGCGGTGCGCCTGCGCATCAACGGCAGCGCGCGCGAGCTCTTCGTCGAGCCGCGCGTCACCCTGCTCGAT
>DASXXO010000281.1:0-7127 GCA_036503045.1 Caldimonas sp.
ACGTCAACTCCGCCGACGAGATGCGCAAGGTCGTGCGCATGTTCCTCAAGTACGGCGTCGACTCGATCAAGCTCAACCTCTCGGGCGACAACTTCACCCCCGACTCGCCCGCCGAGACGACGTGGATGAGCGACGCCGAGGTCGGCGCGGCGTGCGCGAAGCCGCGGCTCGACGTCGTCATCAGGAACGCCATCAACTCGGGGCAGATTCCCGGTCCGCGCTACCTTGCGGCGAGCCAGGAGATCACCGTTCCCGGCGGCCTGGGCGACGAGACCTTGCCGCACCTGCCGTTCCCCGAGTTCAGCTTCGGCGTCAACGTCAACTCCGCCGACGAGATGCGAAAGGCCGTGCGCATGTTCCTGAAGTACGGCGTCGACTCGATCAAGCTCAACCTCTCGGGCGACAACTTCACTCCCGATTCGCCCGCCGAGACAACCTGGATGAGCGACGCCGAGGTCGCCGCGGCGATGGACGAGGTGCGCGTGCGCGGCAAGCGCGGCACCGCGCACGCGCGCTCGACGGCGAGCGTCAAGCAGGCGCTGCGCCATGGCATCGACGTGATCTACCACGCGAGCTACACCGACAACGAGACGCTCGACATGCTCGAGGCGGCGAAGGACCGCGTCTTCGTCGCCCCCGGCATCGCCATCCTCTACGCGATGCTCAACGAGGCCGAGCCGTGGGGCATCACGCGCGCCAAGGCGACGGCGATGGGCTACCAGCACGAGTGGGACGCAGCGCTCGAGTCGCTGCGCGCGATGCACCGAAGGGGCATCCGCGTCCTGCCCGGCGGCGACTACGGCTTCGCGTTCACCCCGCACGGCCAGAACGCGCGCGACCTGGAATTCTTCGTCAAGTACCTCGGCTTCACGCCGATGGAGGCGATCCGCTCGGCGACGCTCTACGGCGGCCAGATCATGATGAAGCCGAACGAGCTCGGCGTGATCAAGGACGGCTTTCTCGCCGACCTGCTGCTCATCGACGGCGACCCGCTCGCCAACCTCGCCATCCTGCGCGACCCGAAGCGGATCCTCGCCGTGATGAAGGACGGCGCTTTCGCCAGGTCGCCCGCGATCGCCTCCGAGAGGCGCTGGGAGCGCGCGGCGTGAGAAGGACCGGAACGTGAACCGGACCTCGCGCGCGCTGCTGCTCGCGATCGCGGTCGCGGTCGCGGCGTTCTCGGCCTGGGCGATCGTCGACAACGCGCCGCTCTACTTCAAGACGCTGCTCAACGGCCTGACGCTCGCGTCGCTCTACTTCCTGGTCGCGAGCGGGTTCACGCTCGTGTTCGGGCTGATGCGAAACGTCAACCTCGCGCACGGCTCGCTGTACCTGCTGGGCGCGTACGTCGGCTGGATCGTCGGCGAGCAGACCGGCTCGTGGCTGCTGGCGGTCGCGACCGGGTTCCTGTCGGCCGCCGTTGTCGGCCTTCTCCTGCAGGTGCTCATCTTCCGCCACATGGAAGGGCAGGACCTGCGCCAGACGCTGGTCACGATCGGCCTGTCGATCGTCCTCGCCGACCTCATGCTCTGGGGGTTCGGCGGCGAGATCTACACCTTCGATCCGCCGGCCTTGATCTACGGATCGACGGTGCTGCCGGTGGTCGAGAAGTTTCCGACCTACCGGCTCGCGGTGCTGCTCGCGGCGATCGTCATCGGCATCGGCCTGTGGAGCTTCCTCGCCAAGACGCGCGTCGGCATGATGATCCGCGCCGGCGTCGACGATCGCGGCATGCTCGCCGCTTCGGGGGTCAACGTGCAGCTCGTGTTCGCGGTCACCTTCGCGATCGGTGCCGGCCTCGCCGGGCTCGCCGGGGTCGTCGGCGGCACCGCGCTTTCGATCTCCCCGGGCGAGGACACGCGCTACCTGCTCGCCTCGCTGGTCGTCGTCATCGTCGGCGGCATGGGCAGCGTCGTCGGCGCCTCGATCGGCGCCATGCTGATCGGCCTGGCCGAGCAGTTCGGCCTCGCCTATGCGCCGACCTACAGCGTCGTCTTCACGTTCGTGATCATGGTCGTCGCGCTCGCGTTCCGGCCTCGCGGCATCATGGGGAGGGCGGGATGAGCGCTGCGCAGTGGCGGCGGGCGATGAACTCGGCGGCGACGGCCGCTGCGCCGACGATCGGAGCGCCGACGCTGCGGGTACGCACGCCGGCCGCACCAATGGCTCCCGGCGAAGCGGTGGCGGCGCCGGCATGGCTCGCGCGCGCGGCGGCGCGGATCCGGGCGCGCCACGTGGTCGTGCTCGTCGCGCTGCTCGTCTACCCGTTCCTTGCTTCGCCGTTCTTCACCTACCAGATCGGCGCCCAGTCGCTCGCGCTCGGCTTGATCGCGCTCTCGCTCACCTTCCTCGGCGGCTACGGCGGCATGGTCTCGCTCGCGCAGATGACGGTCGCCGCGCTGGCCGGATATCTGGTCGCGATCTTCGGAACGAGCAGCTTCGCGGCGATCAGCCTCGGCTGGCCATGGTGGCTCGCCATCGTTTTCGCGCTCGTCGGTGCGACCGCGTTCGCCGCCGTGGTCGGCTGGCTCTCGGTGCGCACCGAAGGCATCTACACGATCATGATCACGCTCGCGATCGGCGTCGCCTTCTTCTATCTTGCGCAGCAGAACTACACCGTCTTCAACGGCTTTCAGGGCTTCAGCAAGGTCGGCGCGCCGGCGCTGTTCGGCATCGATTTCAAGGAGCCGGTGCCGTTCTACTTCGTCGCCCTTGCGTGTGCGCTCGGCGGCTACTTGCTGGTCCGCCATCTCGTGCGCGCGCCGTTCGGAATCGCCCTGCAGGGCATCCGCGACAACCCGCGCCGGATGGAGTCGCTCGGCTACCACGTGACCGCGCACCGGGTCGCGGCGTACGCGGTCTCGGGCCTGCTCGCCGCGGTCGGCGGCGTGCTGATGGTCTGGTACAACGGCCGCATCTCGCCCGGCACCGCCAACCTCGGCGCGATGATCTCGATCCTGGTCATCGCCGTGCTCGGCGGCATGAAGCACCCGATCGGCGCTTTCATCGGCGCGATCGTCTACGTACTGCTGCAGAACTTCGCGATCGACCTGTTCATTCGCGAGCGCTTCAACCTCGTCATCGGCGGCGGCTTCCTCGCCATCGTCCTATTTTCCCCCGACGGTCTGCTCGGGCTCTGGGCGAAGCTTCGCTCGGGCCTGGTCCGGACCCAGACTTCCCAGCAAAAAAGGAGACGACCGTGAGAGCAACGAAGAGAAGAGTGTGGATTCGTTCGATCATCGGCGCGGCCGCTGCGGCCGCGCTGATGGGCTCGGCCTGGGCGCAGGAGACGCTCAAGATCGGGCTGCTGACGAACCTCGAAGGCCCGTTCGCCGTGCCGGGGCAGGACGGCTTTCGTGGCGCCGACATGGCGCTGAAGGAAAAGAACGGCATCGCCGGCGGCAAGAAGATCGAGTTCATCAAGCTCTCGTCGGATGCGACGCCCGACAAGGCAGTCGCCGCGACACGCAAGGCCGTCGAGCAGGACAAGGTCCAGATCATGATCGGACCGCTCTCGGGCGACGAAGGCATCGCGGTCAAGAACTACGCCAAGACACAGCCGAACATCACCTTCATCAACGGCTCGTCGGGCGCACAGGCGACGACGCTCAGCGACCCGGCACCGAACTTCTACCGCTTCAACACCGAAGGCGCGCAGTGGATGGTGGGTCTCGGCGAGCACGCGCTCGCCAAGGGCTACAAGAAGGTCTTCCTCGTCGCCGAGGACTACGGCTTTCCGTACTCGCAGGTGCAGGGCTTCATGGCGAGCTACTGCGCCAAGGGCGGCAAGGTGGTCGACAAGGCGTGGGTGCCGCTCGGCACCAAGGACTACGCCTCGGTGGTCGCCAAGATCCCGAAGGACATCGACGCCGTGTTGGTCGTGCTCGGCGGCGCCGACGCCGTGAACTTCCTCAACCAGTACGAGCAGGCCGGCGGCAACAAGCCGATGGTCGGCGGCTCGATCACGGTTGACCAGACGGTCCTCAACTACAAGGGCAAGCGCCGCGAATCGCTGCTCGGCACGGCGTCGGCCGGGCCGATGGCCGACTCGATCGACACGCCCGAGTGGAAGAAGTTCGTCGCCGACTACAAGGCGCAGTTCAAGGACGGCTTCCCGAGCCCGTCGCTGTTCGCCTACCTGTACTACATCAACACCCGGGCCACGCTCGAGGCGCTCGACGCCGTCAAGGGCGATCTCTCGAACGGCCAGAAGGCGTACCGCGCGGCACTGCAGAAGACGAACTTCAAGGGCCCGGCCGGCGAGGTGAAGATCGACGCCAACCGCAACGGCGTCGGCACGACCTACATCACGGAAGTGACGAAGGCCCCCGACGGCTCGTTCTACAACAAGGTCGTCAAGACGGTGCCGAACATCTCGCAGACGCTCGGCCTTCCCGAAGCCGAGTTCAAGAAGATGGGGCTCGGCTCGCGCGACGTGCCGGACTGCCGCAAGTAAGACGGCCGCGATGGCGTCGATCACGTCGCTTCGCCCGCGCGACCGCGAGAGCGGCGCGCGGGCGCGCTCCGGCGCAATGTCGGGCAGCACGCTGCTGTCGGGCGATGCGCTGCAGCTCGAGGGCGTGTCGCGCACCTTCGGCGCGCTGCGCGCGGTCGACGACGTCTCGCTCGCGGTCGCCGCCGGCGAGAAGGCGGCGATCATCGGCTCGAACGGCGCCGGCAAGACGACGCTCTTCAACGCCATCACCGGCGACTTCCCGCCCACCGCCGGGCGGATCCTCTTCTTCGGCGAGGACATCACGGCGCTGCCGCCGCACGAGCGCATCCGCAAGGGCCTCAGGCGCACCTACCAGTCCTCGTTGCTGTTCCGCAACCTGACGGTGCGCGACAACCTCTACCTCGCCGTGCGCGGCGTCGCCAGCGGGCGCTTCAGCTTCCGGCGCTCGGGGCCGCGCCATCCCTCGAGCGTCGCGACGAACGACCTGCTGGACCGCGCGCGCCTTGCGCACATCGCCGACGAGCGCGTCGCCAACCTCGCGCACGGCCAGCAGCGCCAGCTCGAGATCGGCATGGCGCTGGCCGGAGCGCCGCGCCTGATCCTCTTCGACGAGCCCGCAGCGGGGCTCTCGCCGGCCGAGCGGCGCGAGCTGGTCGCGCTGCTCGCGTCGCTGCCGCCGCACATGAGCTTCCTGCTGATCGAGCACGACCTCGAGATCGCGATGCGCGCCGCGACGCGCGTGACGGTGATGCACAACGGCCGCGTCCTGAAGACCGGCACGCCCGACGAGATCGAGAACGACGCGCAGGTCCAGGACATCTACATGGGAGGCAAACACTGATGGCGCGCCGCGCCGACACGGCCGTCCGCCCGGGCGCGCCAGTGCTCGCGGTCGAGCACCTTGACGTCCACTACGGCCGCGCGCACGTGCTGCAGGGCGTGAGCCTGACGCTCGAGCGCGGCGTGCTGGCGATCGTCGGCCGCAACGGCATGGGCAAGACGACGCTCTGCAACGCGCTCACGGGTCTGGTCGCATCGAGCGGCAGCGTCAAGCTGCAGGGCGAGGAGATCCGCGGCTTGCCGCCGCACCGGATCACACGGCGCGGCATCGCTTACGTGCCGCAGGGGCGGCGCGTCTGGCCCTCGCTCAGCGTCGACGAGACCTTGCGCCTGGTCGCGCCCGACCGGCGCGAGGTCGAGCGCATTTACGCGATGTTCCCGCGCCTCGCCGAGCGCAAGGACCACGGCGGCGCGCAGCTCTCGGGCGGCGAAGCGCAGATGCTCGCGATCGGTCGCGCGCTCCTGCTCGCGCCGAAGCTGCTGGTGATGGACGAGCCGACCGAGGGCCTCGCGCCGATGATCGTCGAGCAGGTCGTCGAGGCCCTGCGCGGGCTGGCCGCGGAGAGCGCCATCGCCGTGCTGCTGATCGAGCAGAACCTCGGCGTCGCCGTCGACGTCGCCGACCGGATCGGCGTGATGGTGAACGGCCGGATCGCGCGCGAGATGGCCGCGGCCGAGCTCGGCGCCGACCGCGCTCTGCAGGAGCGGCTGCTCGGCCTGCGCGCAAGTGCGGGCGGCGACGACGACGCGGTCGCGCCGCCCGTCCCGTTGCACGACGCCGCGCCGACGCAGGTGTTCACGGTGCGGCGTGCGCACGGCGACGGCGCGCCCACGCTCGAGGATGTCGCGCCGCGCACCGTGCGCGGCTTCAACCGCTGGAACGCAGGCGGAACGGCGGGGCAGGTCGCCGACATCGCGCGCTCGCCGTCGTCCAACGACCTCGGTGGCGGGACAGCGGTCGGACGCGACACACCGTCGTCGCCGTCGGCGTTCTCCGCAAGCGCTGCGGAGGGCGGCGCGCGGGTGTTCGACTTCCCGGTCGCTGCGAGCAGCCTGCGTGCCGCCTACGTCGCCGGGACCTTCGACACCAAGGGACGCGAGCTCCACTTCCTGCGCCAGCGCCTCGAGAAGCTCGGCCTGCGCGTCGTCACGGTCGACCTCGCGACCTCGGGCAAGCCGTCGACCACGACGGTCCACCCGCGCGAGGTGGCGCGCCACCATCCCGACGGCGAAGGCGCGGTCTTCAGCGGCGACCGCGGCAGCGCCGTGACCGCGATGGCGCTCGCGTTCGCGCGCTTCCTGCAGACGCGCGGCGACGTCGGCGGGGTGATCGGCGCGGGCGGATCGGGCGGCACCTCGCTCGCGACGAGCGGCATGCGAGCGCTTCCGGTCGGCGTTCCCAAGCTCATGGTCTCGACGATGGCGAGCGGCGACACCCGTCCCTATGTCGGGCCGAGCGACATCTGCATGATGTATTCGGTCACCGACGTGCAGGGCATCAACCGGATCAGCGAGCAGGTGCTGGCGAACGCGGCACACGCCCTCGCCGGGATGATGGCGCACCCGCCGGTGGTCTCGACCGACAACAAGCCAGCCATCGGCCTGACGATGTTCGGCGTCACGACGCCCTGCGTGCAGGCGGTCGCCAAGCGCCTCGAGGCCGATTACGACTGCCTCGTCTTCCACGCGACCGGCGTCGGCGGCCAGTCGATGGAAAAACTCGCCGACTCGGGCCTCCTCGCCGGCGTGATCGACGTCTCGACCACCGAGGTGGCCGACGAGATCGTCGGCGGCGTGCTCTCGGCGGGGCCGACGCGGCTCGACGCGTTCG
>DASXXO010000282.1:0-4081 GCA_036503045.1 Caldimonas sp.
AGGCCGGGCGACGTCGCCAGCGCGCGCGCCAGCGCGATCCGCTGCTGCTGCCCGCCCGAGAGCTGGGCCGGGAACTTCGCTCCGCTGCCCGGCAGGCCGACCAGCGTCAGCAGCTCGCCCGTGCGCGCCGCCGCTGCTGCCTTCGCAACCTTGCGGTTCACCAGGCCGTAGGCGACGTTGTCGGCGACCGAGAGGTTCGGGAACAGCGCGTACGACTGGAAGACGATGCCGTAGTCGCGATCGGCCGGCGGCAGCACCGAGATGTCGCGCCCGGCCTGGAGAATCCGCCCCGCGGTCTGCGTCTCGAGGCCGGCGACGATGCGCAGGAGCGTCGTCTTGCCGCAGCCCGAGGGGCCGAGGAAGCAGACGAACTCACCCTGCGCGACCTGGAGGTCGATGTCCTTGAGCGCCTCGAAGGACCCGAACGACTTGCGGATGCCGTCGAGGCGGAGGTAGTCCGCCATTGGACTACCCGAAGCGCAACCGCGGCGCCCGCCGGGCCGCCCCAAGGGCGCCGCCCGCCCCCTCGGGGGGCAGCGACCGAAGGGAGCGTGGAGGCACCATTTACTTCTTGGGCTCCGACTTGGCGTCGTAGCGCTTGGTCCATTCGGCGAGGACGCGCTCGCGGTTGTCGGCCGCGGTCTTGAAGTCCATCTTGACGAGGCGCGCCTCGTAGTCGGCCGGCACGTTCGGCAGCGGCGCGGCGACACCAGGCTGCGCGGTGATCGCGAAGTTCTTGCCGTAGAGCAGCATCGCGTCCTTGCTCGACGCCCAGTCGGCGAGCTTCTTCGCAGCGTCGAGCTTCTTCGTCCCCTTCATGATGCCGAACGCCTCGAGGTCCCAGCCGAGACCTTCCTTCGGGAACACGAGGTCGATCGGCGCGCCCTTGGCCTTGTTGCTGTTGGCGCGGTACTCGAACGAGATGCCGACGACGTACTCGCCCGCGGCCGCCATGTTGCAGGGCTTGGAGCCCGAGTGCGTGTACTGGGCGATGTTCTGGTGCAGCGCGTCCATGTACTTCCAGCCGCCGCCCTGGCCGTTCTGGTCGCCCCACAGCGTGAGCCATGCAGTGACGTCGAAATAGCCCGTTCCCGACGAGGCCGGGTTCGGCATCACGATCTGCCCCTTGTAGACCGGCTTGGTCAGGTCCTTCCAGGTCTCGGGCTTGGGAATCCCCTTCTTCTGCGCCTCGACGGTGTTGAAGCAGATCGTCGCCCCCCACACGTCCATGCCCCACCACGCAGGCGGATTCTTCTTGTCGCGATAAGTCGTCATGATCGCGTCGAGGTTGAGCGGCGCGTACGGCTCGAGCATGCCGTTGGAGTCGAGCAGCGCCAGGCTGGAGGCGGCGACGCCCATGACGACGTCGGCCTGCGGATTGGCTTTCTCGGCGAGCAGCTTGGCGGTGATGACGCCGGTCGAGTCGCGCACCCACTTGAGCTCGATGTTCGGATTCGTCTTGCTGAAGCCGGCCTCGTAGGCCTTGAGCTGGTCGGTCTCGAGCGCGGTGTAGACCGTCAGCTGGGTCTTCTGCGCCGACGCGCCCGCCGCGAACGCGACGAGGCCTGCCGCGAGCAGTGCCTTGAGTGAAGCCGGAATCATGCGCATCTCCCTGGTGTATTTGAGGATCGGCGGCGGACGCCGCCTTCGCGAAGCCTATGCCGGTTCTGTGACAGCTCGTGGCTCGCGGGCCGGTGCAGTCTAGGGACGCGCGGATCGAAGTCAACTGTTTTTTGGAGATTGTTGACAATCGGCGCATCCTCGGTTCTACTGACCCGATGCCCGCTCTTGCCGCGGCGGCCGCGCCGCACCCGACCATCACGCTCCTGCAGACGAGCTCGCTCGCGAGCGTCGTCCAGGTCGAGCTCGAGCGGATGATCCTCTCCGGCGAGCTGGGCCCCGGCGAGAAGCTCACCGAGATGGCGCTCGCCGCCCGCCTCGGCGTCTCGCGCGGGCCGCTGCGCGAGGCGTTCCGGATGCTCGACGAAGCGGGCCTGGTGCGGACCGAGAAGAACCGCGGCGTCTTCGTTCGCGACCTGCCGGTCGAGGAAGCGATCGAGATCTTCGACCTGCGCGCGGCGATGGAGCAGCACGTCGGCCGCCTCCTCGCCGCCTCGATCATGCCGGCCGCCCTGAAGGAGGTCCGCGGGCTCGTCGAGCAGATGGAGCAGGCGGTCAAGGCCAAGGACGCGCACCGCTACCACCTCCTGAACCTCGGCTTCCACGACCGCCTCGTCGAGCTCGCCGGCAACGGCAAGCTGACCGCGATCTACCGGAAGCTCATCAAGGAGCTGAGCCTGTTCCGCAGGCTCAACCTCGCCGACGGCTGGCTGATGCCGATCTCGGCCGGCGAGCACCGCCAGATCGTCAAGGCGATTGCATCGGGCGATGCCGACGCCGCCGGCCGGGCGATGTACGAGCACGTCATGGAAAGCAAGGAGCGGACGATCAAGAACCACCAGAGACCGGCCGCCGCGCGCGCCGGCATCGACGAGCAAAGGTCCCCCCGATGATCACCGTCAACGGGCGCAGCTACGCGCTCGCGCACCAGCCCACCGTCGTCGTCTGCGTCGACGGCTGCGAGCCCGACTACATCGCCCAGGCGGTCGCGCACGGCCACGTGCCGTGGCTGAAGGAGGTGCTCGCAAGCGGCACCATGCTGCTCGCCGACTGCGTCATCCCGAGCTTCACCAACCCGAACAACCTGTCGATCGTCACCGGCGTCCCGCCGTCGGTGCATGGCATCTGCGGCAACTACCTGCTCGACGTCGCCACGGGTGCCGAGGTGATGATGAACGACCCGAAGTGGCTGCGCGCGCCGACCATCATCGCCGAGCTCGCCAACGCCGGCCAGGCGGTCGCCGTGGTCACCGCCAAGGACAAGCTGCGAAAGCTCCTCGGCCACCGGCTCAAGGGTGTCTGCTTCTCGGCCGAGAAAGCCGACGAGGCGAACGAGGAGGAGAACGGCATCGACGAGGTGGTCGAGCGCGTCGGCATGCCGGTCCCTTCGGTCTACAGCGCCGAGCTCTCCGAGTTCGTGTTCGCCGCCGGCGTCGAGCTGATGGCGCACGAACGCCGCCCCGACGTGATGTATCTCTCGACCACCGACTACGTGCAGCACAAGCACGCCCCCGGAACCGACGGCGCCGACGCGTTCTATCGCATGATGGACGGCTACCTCGGCAAGCTCGATTCGATGGGCTGCGCGATCGTACTCACGGCGGATCACGGCATGAACGCGAAGACGCGGATGGACGCGCAACCCGACGTCATCTACCTGCAGGATGTCCTCGACGACTGGACCGGCACCGGCGCCTGTCGCGTGATCCTGCCGATCACCGACCCGTACGTCGTCCACCACGGCGCGCTCGGCTCGTTCGCGACGGTCTACCTAGCGCAGGACGCCGACGCCGGCGCGCTCGCGGCGCGCATCCGCGCCTTGCGCGGCATCGAGTCGGTGCGCTCGCGCGCGGAGGCGGCGGAGTTCTTCGAGCTGCCCGCCGACCGGATCGGCGACCTCGTCGTCGTCGCCGAGCGCTCGACCGTGATCGGCACGTCGAGCGCGCGCCACGACCTCTCGGGGCTCGACGCGCCGCTGCGCTCGCACGGCGGCGTCTCCGAGCAGCGCGTTCCGCTGATCGTCAACCGGAAGCTGCGCGACATCGACCAGGCGCGCCGCTGGCGCAACTTCGACGCGTTCGACCTCGCGCTCAACCATGTCCCGTGAACGCGCCCCCACGCTCCCTTCGGTCGCTGCCCCCCGAGGGGGCGACCGGCCGGCTTCGGGCGGCCGCGCGCCGGCCGACATCTCCGGCCGCGACGAGGCGATGCGCATCGCCGGCGAGAAGGTCGGCGCCGGGCGCGCGCGCGACCGCACGATCGAGGTCTTCAATCCCTACACGCGCGAGCGCGTCGGCAGCGTGCCGAAGGCGACGCTCGACGAGGTGCGGCGCGCGTTCGCGATCGCGCGCGGCTACCGCGCCCGCCTCTCGCGCTTCGAGCGCGCGAGCGTGCTGGACCGTGCGGCGGCGCTGGTGCGCGAGCGCAGCGCGGCGATCGCCGCCCTCATCACCGCCGAGTC
>DASXXO010000283.1:0-12414 GCA_036503045.1 Caldimonas sp.
CCACATTCGCCGCTATCACCTGTTGTCTGATCCTCGGCTCCGTTGTCGAGCGCATCAAATTTTCCGCGGTGCTCCTGTTCATGGTGATCTGGTTCACCTTCAGCTACATCCCCGTGGCCCACATGGTGTGGTTCAACGCGGGACCGGATGCGTACACCTCGGCGGACAAGGCTGACGCGGTCACTGCGACCGCCGGCCTGATCTGGCAGTGGGGCGCACTGGACTTCGCGGGCGGCACGGTCGTGCACATCAACTCCGCGGTCGCAGGCCTCGTCGGTGCCTTCATGGTCGGCAAGCGCATCGGCTACGGCAAGGAGGCGTTCACACCGCACTCGGTGACGTTGACGATGGTCGGCGCGGCGTTGCTCTGGGTCGGCTGGTTCGGCTTCAACGCCGGCTCGGCGCTCGAAGCCAACGGCACGGCCGTGCTCGCCTTCATCAACACGTTCTCGGCGACCGCGTGCGCGGTGCTCGCCTGGTCGGCGGCCGAGGCGATGTTCAAGGGCAAGGCATCGATGGTTGGCGCTGCCTCCGGCGCCGTTGCAGGGCTGGTGGCGATCACTCCGGCGTGCGGCAACGTCGGTCTGATCGGCGCCCTGGTCGTCGGCGTCGCCGCGGGCTTCGCCTGCTTCTGGGGCGTCAACGGCCTGAAGCGGATGCTCGGGGCCGACGACTCGCTCGACGTCTTCGGCGTGCACGGCGTCGGCGGCATCGTCGGCGCCCTGCTGACCGGCGTCGTCAACACGCAGTCGCTCGGCGGCCCCGGGCAGGTCACCGACTGGGTCACGGCGACGGTCGGCTCGGTCGGCATCCTCGATCAGGTCTGGATCCAGTTCAAGGGCATCTGCGTGACCATCGTCTGGTCGGGCGTCGTCTCGCTGATCGCCTACAAGCTTGTCGACATGACGATCGGCTTGCGCGTCAACGAGGAAGACGAACGCGAGGGACTCGACATCACGTCGCACGGCGAGACCGCGTACCACAACTGAGCGATCACTCCCGCGCTTCAGGGCCACCCGTGAGGTGGCCCTTTTTCTCTCCTCGGCGGAGAAGGCGCGCCGACCGAAGGCGCTTGCGCGCCCGCTTGGCCGCCCCATATGCCTAGAATCCGGCTCCCTGACGGGCCCGCATTCGCGCGAGCTCCCCCATGGTCCCTCACCTCATCACCGCACTCACCGGCCCGATCAACGAGCTCGAGCAGCGCATGCTCGAGTCGCTGCCGGCGATCGAGCGGTGGTTCCGCCTCGAGTGGATGGAGCACACGCCGCCGTTCTACACGTCGGTCGACCTCAGGAACGCCGGCTTCAAGCTCGCGCCCGTCGACACCAACCTGTTCCCGGGCGGCTTCAACAACCTGACGATCGAGATGCTGCCGCTCGCCGTGCAGGCGGCGATGGCGGCGATCGAGAAGATCTGCCCGGAAGCGAAGAACCTGCTGCTCATCCCGGAGCGGCACACCCGCAACTCGTTCTACCTGATGAACGTCGCGCGGCTGATGGAGATCTTCCACCAGGCCGGCCTCAACGTCCGCCTCGGCACGCTCGATGAATCGATCACTGCGCCGACGGAGGTGCCGCTGCCCGACGGCAGCGCGCTCACGGTCGAGCCGCTGGTGCGGACGCGAAACCGCCTCGGCCTGAAGGACTTCGATCCCTGCACGATCCTGCTCAACAACGACCTCTCGGCCGGGATCCCGAAGATCCTCGAGGGTCTGCACGAGCAGTACCTGCTGCCGCCGCTGCACGCCGGCTGGGCGATTCGCCGCAAAACCAACCACTTCGCCGCCTATGAGGAGGTCGCGAAGAAGTTCGCCAAGCTGCTCGGCATGGACCCCTGGCTCGTCAACCCGATGTACGCGCGCTGCGGCGAGGTGAACTTCTCCGACGGCTCGGGCGCCGAATGCCTGATGAGCAATGCCGAGACGCTGCTCGGCAAGATCCGCCGCAAGTACAAGGAGTACGGCATCCAGGAAAAGCCTTTCATCATCGTCAAGGCCGACGCCGGCACCTACGGCATGGGGATCATGACGGTGCGCGACCCGAAGGACCTCGCCGACATCAACCGGCGCACGCGCAACAAGATGAGCGTGATCAAGGACGGCCAAGAGGTGAGCGAGGTCATCCTCCAGGAAGGTGTGCCTACCTATGAGCGGATCAACGATTCGGTTGCCGAGCCGGTCGTCTACATGATCGACCGCTACGTCGTCGGCGGCTTCTACCGCGTCAACCCGGAGCGCGGCAACGACGAGAACCTCAACTCCCCCGGCGCGAGCTTCGTCCCGCTCGCCTTCGCCGGCTCCAACCAGCTGCCTAAACCCGGGTCGAAGCCGGGTGCGAGCGCACCCAACCGGTTCTACATGTACGGCGTGATCGCCCGGCTGGCGATGGTCGCGGCGAGCTACGAGCTCGAAGCGACCGACCCAGACGCCGAGATCTACGATTAGGCGCCGGAGGTCCCCGGATCACCGCCTGCCGGCCGATGGCCGGCCATGCACAATGGCGGCCCTTCCCGGCCTCGGTTCGCGCACCGCGCCGGCCCCCAGCCGGATTCCGATGAGCCAGCCCCGCACCGCTTCCAGCACTGCCGCCTTGACCCTGGGCGCGATCGGTGTCGTCTACGGCGACATCGGCACCAGCCCTCTCTATGCGCTGAAGCAGGTGTTCGCCAACGGGCACGTGCCGCTGACCCCGGCGAACGTCTACGGCGTGCTCTCGCTGGTCTTCTGGACGATCACTGTCGTCGTCTCGATCAAGTACGTCGTGCTGATCCTGCGCGCCGACAACAACGGCGAAGGTGGCTTGATCGCGATGCTCGCGCTGGCCTCCCAGGCAGTGAAGGACCGGCCAGCGCTGCGCCGCAGGCTCCTCTTAGTCGGCATCTTCGGCACCGCGATCTTCTTCGGCGACGGCGTCATCACGCCGGCGATCTCGGTGCTCGGCGCGGTCGAGGGCCTGCAGGTCGCAGCTCCGGCGCTGCACACCTGGATCGTGCCGATCACGCTACTCATCCTCACGGGGCTGTTCGCGTTCCAGCGCCACGGCACCGAGCGCGTCGGCCGTCTGTTCGGGCCGGTGATGACGGTCTGGTTCCTCGTGATCGCGGCGCTCGGGCTCGCCCACATCGGCGACAACCCGAGCATCCTGAAGGCGCTCTCGCCGCACTACGCGCTGCTGTTCATGATCCGCCATCCGTCGGTCGCCTTCATCGCCCTCGGCGCGGTCGTCCTCTGCGTCACCGGCGCGGAGGCGCTCTATGCGGACATGGGCCACTTCGGCAAGCGTCCGATCCGGCTCGCCTGGTTCAGCATCGCGATGCCGGCGCTCCTGCTCAACTACTTCGGCCAGGGCGCGATGCTGCTGGCGACGCCCGCCAAGGTGGTGAATCCCTTCTTCGAAATGGCGCCGCCTTGGGCGCTCTATCCGCTGATCGTGCTCGCCGCGTGCGCCGCGGTGATCGCGTCGCAGGCGCTCATCACCGCCGCCTTCTCGGTCACCAAGCAGGCGATCCAGCTCGGCTACCTGCCGCGCCTGCGCATCGAACACACGTCGGTGCTCGAGACCGGCCAGGTGTTCGTGCCGTTCATCAACTGGAGCCTGTTTTGCGGCGTGGTGGCCGCTGTCGGCCTGTTCGGCTCGAGCGACAACCTGGGTGCGGCCTACGGCATCACGGTCACGATCGACATGCTGATCACGACGACGATGACCTTCTTCGTCGTGCGCTACGCCTGGGGCTTTCCGTGGTCGCTGGTCATCGCCGCGACCGGATTCTTCTTCATCGTCGACTTCACGTTCCTCGCTGCCAACATCGTCAAGGTCATCGACGGCGGCTGGTTCCCGCTCCTGATCGGCGCGTTCATGTTCACGCTCATGATGACCTGGAAGCAGGGCCGGGGCCTGATGTCGGAGAGCGTGCGCAACGACGCGGTCGACCTGCCGAGCTTCCTCGGCTCGGTCTTCATCAGCCCACCGACGCGCGTGCCGGGGACGGCGGTCTTCCTCGTCAGCGACCAGGGGCTGACGCCGAACGCGCTGCTGCACAACCTCAAGCACAACAAGGTGCTGCACGAGCGCAACCTCTTCGTCACCGTGCGCCAGCACGAGCGGCCCTGGATTCCGAAGGCGGAGCGCTGCGACATGGAGCCGCTCGGCAACGAGTGCTGGCAGGTGACGCTGCACTTCGGCTTCAAGAACGAGCCCGACGTGCCGCATGCGCTCGAGCGGCTGCGCGCGAGCGGCTGCGCCGTCGAGGACATGGACACCTCGTATTTCCTGTCGCGCGACATCGTCATCCCGACGCTCGGCGGCGGCATGGCCGACTGGCGCGAGAAGCTGTTCGCCGGCATGCACCGCAACGCCTCGGCGGCCGCCGACTTTCTGCGCCTGCCGACCAACCGCGTCGTCGAGCTCGGCTCGAAGGTCGAGATCTAGAGGTCGCACGCCATGCAACTGCTCTTCGTCGCCGACCCGCTCGAGACCTTCAAGACCTACAAGGACACGACCTTCGCGATGATGCGCGAGGCCGAGGCGCGCAGCCACGCGCTCTTGGCGTGCGAGCCGAAGGACCTGGTCTGGGAGCGCGGCGGCCGCGTCAGTGCGCGGGCCCGCGCCGTCGCCCTGGCGGCGCCGAGCAGCGCCGCCTGGTTCGTCGAGACCGCGCCGCCGACGATGCGCGCGCTCGCCGATGCCGACGCCGTCGTCATGCGCAAGGACCCGCCGTTCGACAGCGAGTACTTCTACGCGACGCACCTGCTCTCGCAGGCCGAGCGCGAAGGGGCGCGCGTGTTCAACCGCCCGCGCGCGCTGCGCGAGCACCCCGAGAAGCTCGCCGTCCTCGAGTTCCCGCAGTTCATCGCGCCGACCATCGTCACGCGCGACGAGGCGGCCATCAAGCGCTTCCACGGCGAGCACGGCGACGTCGTCCTGAAGCCGCTCGACGGCATGGGCGGGATGGGGATCTTCCGCGTCGGGCCGGACGGGCTCAACCTCGGCAGCATCACCGAGACGCTCAACCGCAACGGCACGACGACGGTGATGGCGCAGCGCTACCTGACCGAGATCACCGCGGGCGACAAGCGCGTCCTCCTGATCGACGGCACCGCGGTGCCGTACGCGCTGGCGCGCATTCCGCAGGGCAGCGAGATCCGCGGCAACCTCGCGGTCGGCGGCAAAGGGATCGCCCAGCCGCTCTCGGCGCGCGACCGCGAGATCGCGGAAGCGATGGGGCCGGTGCTCGCCGCGCGCGGCCTCCTCGTGGTCGGCCTCGACGTGATCGGCGACAGCCTCACCGAGATCAACGTGACGAGCCCGACCGGCTTTCAGGAAATCATGCAGCAGACCGGCTGCGACGTCGCGAAGATCTTCGTCGACGCGCTCGAGCGCGCGGTCGCCGCCCCGCACGCTTCGTAGCCGCCGCGCGCGGCGGGCACCATGGCCGTCCTTTCGCTTTCCGACGCGCACCTCGCCTTCGGCCACGTCGCGCTGCTCGACGCTGCGTCGCTGTCGCTCGAGGCGGGCGAGCGCGTCGGCCTGATCGGCCGCAACGGCTCGGGCAAATCGTCGCTGCTCAAGGTGCTCGCCGGGCTCGAGAAGCTCGACGACGGCCTCCTCCAGCAGATCCAGGGGCTGCGCATTCGCTACGTGCCGCAGGAGCCAACGTTCGACGATGCGGGAACCGTCTTCGACGCGGTCGGCGAAGGCGTCGCCGAGGCGCGTGCCGTGCGCGACGCGTACGAGGGACATGCGGAGGGCGCCGATCTCGACGCGCTGCAGTCCAGGATCGAGGCGCTCGACGCATGGAACTGGGAGCAGCGCGTCGCGACGACACTGGCGCGGCTCGGCCTCGACGGCGCACGCACGATCGCCGAGCTCTCGGGCGGAACCAAGAAGCGCGTCGCCCTCGCGCGCGCGCTCGTTGCGGTCCCCGACGTGCTGCTGCTCGACGAGCCGACCAACCACCTCGACCTCGAGGCGATCGCCTGGCTCGAGGAGCTGCTCGTGAACTTCGCGGGCAGCGTCATGGTCGTGACGCACGACCGCGCATTCCTCGACACCGTCGCGACACGCATCCTGGAGCTCGACCGCGGCCTCCTGCGCAGCTACCCGGGGGCGTTCGGCGCCTACGAAGCGAGGAAGGAAGACGAGCTCGCCGCCGAGGCGCAGGCGAGCGCACGCGCCGACAAGCTGCTCGCGCAGGAGGAGGTCTGGGTCCGGAAGGGCGTCGAGGCGCGGCGCACGAGGAGCGTCGGCCGCGTCCAGCGCCTGCAGGCCCTGCGCGCGCAGCGCGCGGCGCGCCGCGAGTCGCTCGGCCGCGTCCGCCTCGAGGCCGACGCGGGCGTGCCGAGCGGCAAGATCGTCGCCGAGCTGAAGAACGTCTCTTTCGTCTATCCCGCGCCGCCCGGCCGCCCGGCGAGCGAGGCCAAGACGATCGTCAAGGACTTCTCGGCGATGCTCCTGCGCGGCGACAAGGTCGGCGTGATCGGCCCGAACGGCGCCGGCAAGACGACGCTGCTGAAGCTGATCCTCGGCGAGCTCGAGCCGACGGCGGGAAGCGTGCGTCGCGGGACGCGCATCGTGGTCGCCTACTTCGACCAGATGCGGAGCGCGCTCGACCTCGACGCGACGCTCGCCGACAGCGTCAGCCCCGGAAGCGAATGGGTCGAGACGGCCAGCGGCAGGAAGCATGTGATGAGCTATCTCGGCGACTTCCTGTTCGCGCCGGCGCGCGCCAACTCGCCGCTCTCGACGCTCTCTGGCGGCGAGCGCAACCGCGTTCTGCTCGCCCGCCTGCTCGCGCTGCCGGCCAACGTGCTCGTCCTCGACGAGCCGACCAACGATCTCGACATCGACACGCTCGAGCTGCTCGAGGAGCTGCTGCAGTCGTACGCCGGAACCGTTTTCCTGGTCAGCCACGACCGGCGCTTCCTCGACAACGTCGTCACCAGCACGATCGCGTGGGAAGGCGATCTGGCGCCCGGGCTCTGGCGCGAGTACGAAGGTGGCTACGAGGACTGGCGGACGCAGCGCGAGCGCTCGCGCGCGCTGCGCGAAGCGAGCCAGCGCAAGGTCGCGCCGGCTGTGAAGGCGCCCGCGCCGGCAGTGGCCCTGCCCGTCGGGAAGAAGCGCAAGCTCGGCTACAAGGAGCAGCGCGAGCTCGACGCATTGCCGGCGCGCATCGAGGCGCTCGAGCGCGAGCAGAAGGATCTCGCCGCGCTGCTCGCGAGCGCCGAGCTGTACGCCGAGGATCCGGTGCGCGCCGAGGCGGCGCAGATGCGCTACGCGCAGATCGACGACGAGCTGCTTGCCGCGCTCGAGCGCTGGGAGGCGCTCGCGTCGTCGCTCTAGCGCGGCGCCGCCGCCGCTTGCAGGCGGGCGCGGGCAGCGACGAGCGCCTTCCAGAAGCGTGGGTCCTGCGACGTCGCGAAGTTGATCCGCATCAGCGTCGTCGGCCGCGGCTGGGCGTGGAAGAGGGTGCCCGGCGCGATCAGCCAGTCGTCGAGCAGGGAGCGCGCGAGGCGCTCGGTGTCGACGCCGGTGTCGACCCAGCCGAACAGGCCATGCGGCGGCGCGGCCAGGCGGCAGCCGTGCGACTCGACCAGGCGAACGGTCCGCGCCCGCGCCGTCTCGAGCCGATCGCGCACGCGCTCAGCGTGACGGCGCAGCCACCCCTGCTCGAGGCAATGCGCGAGCGCCAGCTCGCCGCCGCTCGGCGTCGCCAGCGTGCTCAGCAGCTTGGTGTCGACGAGGCGGTCGACCAGTGCCGGCGGCGCGGCGAGGAAGCCGACGCGCCAGTTGGGGGTGAGGATCTTCGAGAACCCCGAGACGTAGATCGTCCGCTCGAGCGCGTCGAGCGCGGCCAGGCGCGGCGCGTGCGCCGGGGCGAGATGCGCGTAGGTGTCGTCCTCGGCGATGCGCAGGTCGTATTCGGCGGCGAGCTGGAGGACGCGGTGCGCGGTCTGCAGGCTGAGCGAGGCGCCGGTCGGGTTGTGCAGCACCGAGACGGTGACGTAGAGGCGCGGCCGCGCCGCCGGGCGCTGCGCCTCGATCAGGCGACGCATCGCGGCGACATCGGGCCCGTCGACGCCGCGCGGCACCGGCAGCACGCGCATGCCGAGCGCGGCCAGCCGTGCGTACTCGACCGACCAGCCGGGCTCGTCGACGAGGACGCTGTCGCCGGTTCGCAGCAGCGTGCGGGTAACGATGTCGAGCGCATGGGTCGCGCCGACCGTGGTCGCGATCTGCGCGGGCGCGGCGACGATGCCGAACTCGGCGATCTTCGCCGCGAGCGCGGCGCGCAGGCGCGGCTCGCCGGCGGGATCGCCGTAGTGCAGTGCGGTCTTTGCGCTTTGCATGCGGGCGCTCGCGTGTCGCATCGCGGCGCCGAGCATCGGCGCGTCGAGCCATTCGGCGGGGAGCGTGCCGAGGCCCGGCATCGGCCGCTCGCCCGGGGCCTGGAACATGGCGCGGATGAGCGCCGTGGCGCTGTTCGGCAAGGGTCGCATCGGCGCAGCGCCTTCGGCGGAGCGCGCTGCGGCGGCCGGCCGGCTCTCCCTCTCGCGGACGAAGAAGCCGCGCTGCCGCCGCGCTTCGACGAGCCCCTGCGCCTGCAGCTGGTCGTAGGCGGCGACGACCGTGTACGGGCTCACCCCGTGCAGCCGGGCGCATTCGCGCACCGACGGCAACCGCGTGCCCGGCGCGAGCAGCCGCTGGCGGATCCGCTCCTCGTAGCGGCGCGTCAGCTGCTCGGCGAGCGGGCTGTCGCTGGCGCGCGCAAGCGCGAGGGACGCCGTCCCCGCGATCGCCGTCGTGTCGATGGCGTTCCTGCGTGCCGGCCGTGGCGCCGATACAGCGATCCGAGTCATCCGTCGATCTGTACTGGTCCTGTGTTGGTGGCAACTCTACACTGCGCGCACCACACCGACGAGGGGATCGCCGATGCAACACACCACCGCTGCCGCGCCCTGGCGGCTCGCCGCGCGCACCGCGCGGATGAACCCGTCGGCGATCCGCGAGATCCTGAAGCTCACCGAGCGTCCCGGGATCCTTTCCCTTGCCGGCGGTTTGCCCTCGGCCGAGACCTTCCCGGTCGAAGCCGTTCGCGAGGCGACCGAGCGCGTCCTGCGCGAGACGCCGCGCGAAGCGTTGCAGTACGCGGCGAGCGAAGGGTTCGCGCCGCTGCGCGAGTGGGTCGCCGGCGAGATGGCGCGCCATGGCCTCGCGGTGAGCGCGGCGCAGGTCCTCATCACGGCCGGCTCGCAACAGGGGCTCGACCTCGTCGGCAAGGTGCTGATCGACGCCGGCAGCACGGTCGCGGTCGAGTCGCCGACCTACCTCGGCGCGCTGCAGGCGTTCGTTCCGTACGAGCCGTCGTTCGTCGCAGTCGACGGCGACGAGCGCGGCCCGTTGCCTGAGTCGATCGCGCGCGCTGCAGGCACGCGCTTCTTCTACGTCCTGCCCAACTTCCAGAACCCGACCGGGCATTCGATCGATGCCGAGCGGCGCATCGAGATCGCGCACGCGGCCGAAGCGGCCGGCGTGCCGATCGTCGAGGACAACCCGTACGGCGAGCTGTGGTTCGACGCGCCGCCGCCGGCGCCGATCGCGAGCCACCGGAGCGCCGGCACGATCTATCTCGGCAGCTTCTCCAAGGTGCTCGCGCCGGGCCTCCGGCTCGGCTACGTGATCGCGCCGCCAGCCGTCTTCGCCAAGCTGGTCCAGGCCAAACAGGCGGCCGACCTGCACACGCCCGGATTCAACCAGCGCATCGTCCACGAGATCGTGCGCAGCGGCTTCCTCGACGCGCACGTGCCGACGATCCGCACCCGCTACCGCCGGCAACGCGACGCGATGCAGGCGGCGCTCGCCGCGCACCTGCCGACGAGCGGCGCGCTCGCGTGTCGCTGGCGCATCCCGGGCGGCGGAATGTTCTTCTGGGTCGAGCTGCCCGAAGGCGTCGACAGCGAGGCGCTGCTCGCGATGGCAGTCGAGCGCGGCGTCGCCTTCGTTCCCGGCGCGCCGTTCTTCGCCGGCGCGCCGCGCCACAACACGCTTCGGCTCTCGTTCGTGACGCTCGGCGTCGAGGCGATCGAGCGCGGCGTCGCGACGATCGCCGCGGCGTTGCGCGATCTTCAGCTACAGGACGCGACCCCGCCGGCGGCTTCGCGCAACATGCGGGCACGGCGATGAGCCGCTTCGAGTTCACCCAGGTCGACGTTTTCACCGCCGCCCCGTTGCGCGGCAACCCGCTCGCGGTCGTGCACGGCGCCGACGCGCTCGACGACGAGCGCATGCAGGCGTTCGCGCGCTGGACCAACCTGAGCGAGACGAGTTTCCTGCTCGCGCCGACCGAGCCGGGCGCCGACTATCGCGTGCGCATCTTCACGCCGCGCGGCGAGCTGCCGTTCGCAGGTCATCCGACGCTCGGCAGCTGCCACGCGTGGCTGGAGCGCGGCGGCACGCCGAGCGCGGCGCACGAGGTGGTGCAGCAGTGCGGCGTCGGCCTGGTCCGGATCCGACGCAACGGCGCAGGCCCGGCATTCGCCGCGCCGCCGCTCGCGCAGAGCGAGGTCGCGAACGACGACCTCGCCGCGGTGCTCGCGGCGCTCGGCGTCGGCCGCGAGCGGCTGGTCGCTGCGCAGTGGCTGAAAAACGGGCCGAACTGGCTCGGTCTGCTGCTCGATTCGGCGGCGACCGTGCTCGCGCTCGAGCCCGATGCCGCGGCGATGAAGCGATTCGCGACGGTCGGCGTCGTCGGTGCCCACCCGGCGGGGAGCGAATCCGCGTTCGAGGTGCGCGGCTTCGTCGGCAGGCCGTCGTTCTACGAGGATCCGGTGACCGGCAGCCTCAACGCCGGGCTCGCCGAGTGGCTGATCGCCAGCGGTCGCGCGCCCGAGCGCTATCTCGCTGCGCAGGGCACGCGCCTCGGCCGCGCCGGCCGCGTCCGCCTCGCGCGCGAAGGCGCGACGATCTGGGTCGGCGGCGACAGCGTCACCTGCATTCGCGGCGAAGTCGAGCTGTGAAAGGCGCTTCACACGCGCCGGTCGCACCCGGGGCGTGCCGGCTGCAGCGCCTTCAGCGCCTGAAGCTCCAGGCGCTGACGAGGCCGCGCCAGGCCGACGCCGCCACCGGATCGCGTGCACGCAGCGTGTGCGCGTAGCGGCGCAGCACGATCCATACCGAGGAGAGCAGCAGCGCGACGAGCGTGCTCGCGATCACGATCAGCGCGCGCGGCGGGTGCGACTTGTGGTCGGGGGGTTGCGCGATATCGACCTGCTGCAGCACCGGGCCTTCCTTCGCCTCGTCGAGCTTGGCGACCTCGTAGCCGCGCACCATGGCCTCGAGCAGCGTCTCCTGCAGCTTCAGCTCGCGTCGGGCACGCACGTAGTCGACGGAGGCCCCCGGAAGCCTGCCGACCGGAATGTCGACCGCGCTCCCGGGCGCTCCGCCCTGGGCCGATTCCATGCGCGCGAGCTCGCTGCGCATCCCGCTCAGCTCGGAGTTGAGGCGCATCACGGCCGGGTTCTGGTCGGTCGCCGAGGTGCGCAGCACCTTGAGCTGGACCTCGCGCTCGGCGATCTGCGCACGCAGCAGCGCCGCGTTGGTGATCAGCGCCTCGGCCTGCTTGTCGAGGACGATGACGCCCGACTTCTCCTGCACCGCCTGCAGCGCCTGCTCGGCCTTGACCAGGTTCTCCTTGGTCTCCTGCAGCTGCTTTTCGAAGAAGACGCGCCGCATCTGCGCTTCCGAGACCGCAAGACGGCCGAGCAGCTTGGTGACCTCGGCTTCGTGCGCGTTGGCGAGGTTGGCCGCGAACTGCGGATCCTTGTCGTCGACTTCGACGCTGATCACGCCGCTCTTCTTGTCCGCGCTGACCCGGACGTAGGACGGCAGCACGCGGCGCAGCGCCTCGTAGTTGGGGGCGTGGTAATGGGAAAGCAGATCGAAGCGCGCGTTCAGTCCGCGCACGACGCTGTCGCTCTTCAAGAGCGCGACGAAGAGATCGTCGGGCGTCTTCGCGGCGAGGCCGCTCGCCAAGCCGCCGAGCGAACCGAGCGCCGCGAGTGCCGCCGCCGAGCTGCTCTGCTGCTGCGATCCGGGCGCAAGAAATGTCGTTTGCGCCGTGTAGACCGGCGTCAGCAGCAAGGCCACGACGAGCGACAGCACGGCGGCGGCAGCCGTCAACGCCGCGATGCGCGCCTTGCCCTCGCCCAGCCACGTGAGAACCTCGGCCAACGACACCGGCGTCTCGTCGTCGGGCCCGTCGTCGTACAGCGCCTGCACTGCCTGGAGCGGGGTCGTCGAATCGGCGCTCAGCATGGCGATCGCGCTAGTTGTTGAGCGAGTGGATTGCGGCGATGCCGATGCCGAATCCGGAGATGATCTGTGCGAAGTCCTTGAGGTTGCGGACCAGCGCGCGCCC